>JAFDIX010000098.1 GCA_019307805.1 Deltaproteobacteria bacterium
CAACTTCCTTCGTTACCGTCCCGTACTCAGCAACGACCGACTCAAATGGGTCTTTGGCTACATCCCTGAAAAGACATCCCGCGAGGCCTTTGAAAGTTATCTGCGGGAGAAAAGGTAATTGGATATATTGCGGTGAGTCAATCTGTAATGGTCTCGTAAAAAGCTAACTTATACCGGGAAACGGAATCCTATGAGCAACGAACTCGACGACTTCGTTGGAAGTCATGATTCGTCATGCCGGACTTGAGGAACCTGCCCCGCACCGCGATGCGGGGGCATCCAGAACATGTTGAAATCACTGGATTCCGGCTTTCGCCGGAATGACGATTTAAAGAATTCCTGACTTTTTACGATTTCATCAATCTGTAGGCCTCTCAGAATCCAAGCCTGGTTAGGGGATGTTTGCGTCATTTTGTGGAATAGTCTTCCCATACAGTTCTTTTACGGAATCCCGGGACAAAACAATGATGGTAAAAATGCCCAGGACCGTTCCAAATGGAAATAAAATGCACTCAATACAACCCAGAATGAAACTGAACATATATCTTTTACGTTTTGCCAGGAACCGTCCTGAGACAATAATACAGATGGATATGGCCTGGCCGATGAGGAAAAACAATAACCCCATTACGAAGAATAACCATCCAAAGAATGCAGGAGGCGCTTCTCCCCCGTTCTCTACAAAGGTCTCCGGGCTCAAAATAAAGACCAGCCCTAAGCCCATATGGATGAGCGGCATACACGCAAAAAAGCACCCGACACCCCCTACGATATAATGAAAGATGGATAACAGCCTTAAATGTTCTTCATCCGGTGTCATGGTATTCCCCTTTCCCAATTGGACAGTTATGCAAAACCCCGCTGCCGGGTGATCTCGGAGAGGATGATACCGCAGGCTACCGACACATTCAGAGAATCCACCTGACCGAGTCGTGGAATCCGGACCAGTTGGTGACAACGGTCTCTGACAGAACGGCTCAAGCCCCGATCTTCACTGCCCAGAATCAGTGCCAGGTCTCTTTTCCAGTCAAAGTCATAGAGCGTCTCTTCGCCTTCACCTTCCGCCCCGATGATCCAGAATCCCTCCTTGTTCAGAATATCCAATGCCCTGCCCAGATTTACCTCCATGGCCACAGACAAGTGGGCACAGGCGCCGGAGGATCTTTTCATCACCCTGTCCGTCACTTTTGCGGAACGGTCCTTGGGCAAAATCATTCCCTGGGCCCCGAAGAATGCGGCTGAACGAATAAGGGCCCCAAGATTGCCCTCGTCCGTGATATGGTCTGCAACGATAACAAGGCCGTAACCGTCATTACGGGAGAGGCGAATAATATCATTCAAATCCCTGTAGGCAAATGGCTCCGCCATGGCCATGATCCCCTGGTTTTTTGTCCCGGTCAAAGTTTTATCCAGTTCCTGTGACCTTTTAATAACAACTGGAATGCCTTTTTCTTTTGACAATAAAAGGATCTCTTTTCTCCTCGGTCCCCTCTTCCCTTGGCTCATCCAGATCTCATGGATTTTGGGATAACCCCTGCGCAATGCTTCCCGGGTTGCATGAAAGCCGGGAATGATTTGTAATTTTTTGTCCATCTTTGCTGCTCACCAGTCCCGCGCCATCTTTTCGGTAATGGCGAATAGATCCCAGTCCTTCAGGGATGTCCGCCTACATTTCCCCCCAGATGATAAGACCCATGGCGTGGCGGCTTTCAGGATTGGGGTGATTGGGGGTTATCCTGACGTTCACCCCGAAATGTCCTGCTTCCTTGAATTGCACATCACACTTGAACTGCCAAGTGCGTTCCTCGGACCCTTCCGAGACTGACATGGGGCATGTGAATCGATCCATGAATTGGTCTGATGGATCCAGCCTGCCGCAGTAAGCTTCTACAATGACATCTTCAGGCGACAGGTCACCCAAAAAGACATCCGCTTCCAGGTGAAAGGAGCTTTCTACTTCAATCTCCTCCATCTCTTCCATGCGAATATCCCTTATGGCTACATTTGCCCAGGTGTACATAATCCTTTCACGCCACTGGGCAAGGCTCTTTAAACCCTCCCAGTCATTTTCTATCAATCGATTCCCTCTTTCAGCAGCCGGCACATAAAACTGCTCCCAGTAATCCTCAACCATCCGGTGGGTATTGAATATGGGACAGAGCTTATACATGGAGGCCTTCATCATGGCCACCCAGCGTCTCGGAATGCCGTTAGAACCTCTATCATAGAATATCGGCATAACATCTTTTTCCAGGATATCGTAGAGTGCCCGGCCTTCAAGGACATCCTGAAACTCGTGGTCATCATATTCCTCCCCGTTTCCAATGGCCCAACCAATCTCCCTGTCATACCCCTCATCCCACCACCCGTCCAGCACGCTGAAATGGAGGGCGCCATTGGCAACCGCCTTCATCCCACTGGTACCGCAGGCCTCGAGGGGCCGCCGGGGTGTGTTGAGCCACACATCAACCCCCTGGACCATGTGCCGCGCGATCTCAAAATCATAATCCTCCAGAAAGACCATTCTCCGCTTTAAGTTTTCACTATTGGAAATTTCAACAATCTGCTTGATCAACTCTTTACCCCGGTCATCCTGGGGGTGGGCCTTTCCCGCAAAAATGATTTGTACCGGCATTGTGGGATGGGTCAAAACCTTCCCCAGCCTCTCTATATCCTGGATAATGAGGTGTGCCCGCTTGTAGGGCGCAAATCGGCGGGCAAAGCCGATGGTCAGGGCATCGGAATTCAACACCTCATCTGCAAATTCGAGATCCCTGGTAGGTACCCCCCTTTTTACCAACTGCCCACGCAATCTCTTTCGGGTAAAGGCGACCAATCGCTCCCTTGCACGTTCGTGGGTGCGCCAGAGTTCTGCATTGGGAATATTGTTGACCCGTTCCCAGACCTTTACATTGTCGGGATCCTCAATCCATCGAGGGCCAAGGTATCGGTCGAAATTTTCCGCCATCCCCTCTGAAATCCATGAAGGAATATGCACGCCATTGGTGACATGGACGATGGGCAGGTCGATTTCCGGCGTCTTGGGCCATATACTTTGCCACATCTTCCTGCTCACATTACCATGAAGACGGCTGACACCGTTGTTCCAGTTGGACAATCTCAGTGCCAGAACCGCCATACAGAATTCCTCGCTTTTGTTTCTCGGGTCCTGTTTCCCAAAACCCATAAGCACATCGAAACTGATCCCCAATGCCTTGGCAAAGGATTCAAAATAATGGCGCATAAGATCCGGATGAAAGGTATCGATCCCTGCAGGGACCGGAGTGTGGGTTGTAAAGACATTCGTCACTCTCACGAATTCCATGGCTTCATTAAAACTGAGGCCCCTGTTTTCCCTTAGATCCCGAATGCGCTCAAACAGGGCGAATGCCGAGTGCCCTTCATTCATATGGTAAACCGACGGTTCCAACCCCATGGCCCCCAGCATTCGCGAGCCCCCGATTCCCAGGATGATTTCCTGTTGAATCCGCATTTCTTTATCACCGCCGTAAAGCTCCGCAGTGATATCCCTTGCCCACTGAGGATTGTCCTTGATATTGGTGTCCAACAGATACAGTCCGGCCCGACCGATATCTACGCGCCACGCCTGCACACGGACCGCTTGACCTTTCAAATCTACCGAGATTTGAAGCGGACTGCCCTTGCTATCGCGCACCAGGTCCATGGGCATTGAACTGAACTGGTTGACCGGGTAGCTCTCCATCTGCCAGCCGTCCTGAATGAGGTATTGTCTGAAATATCCCTTCTGGTAGGCAAGGGAGACGCCAATAATGGGCAGGTTGAGGTCGCTTGCCGATTTCATGTGATCTCCGGAGAGTATTCCGAGCCCCCCGGAATAGATGGGAAGGCAATCCGCAACCCCGCATTCGGCCGTAAAATAGGCCACAAGAAAGGGCTTCCCTCTCTTGCCAAATACCTGATGTTCAGTTTTTGCTGAAATATATCGTGTGAACTCTTCATATATTCTCTCCAAATGTGCAAGGAAGCCCTCATCGCCGGCCAATCTTTCCAGATCCTGCTGGTGGAGGCGACAGAGAAACTCAACAGGGTTTTTCCCTGTTTCTTCCCAGAGATCCGCCTTGATCCTTCGAAACAAACTCTCCGCATCGTGGTTCCATGCGAACCAGAGGTTTTCTGAAATATCGTGAAGCGCTTTGAGTTTTTTCGGTATTTTGGGTTTTACATCCAAAATTTTGATGGGTTTAGTCATGAGCCGTCCCTTTCTGGCCATTTAAAAAGCTAACATACAATATAGCATACCGTTTGCACCAGAAAAACAAAAACCACCGAACCATGAGGTAAGGACCCCCGTTTTTCAATTTTGATATTTTACTTGAACAGAAATATAGGTTACAGTCATGACTCCTCATTCCCACTGCAAGGCCCCTATCCTGAGGCAGGCCGGTCACTGGGATTTATTAAAGCCAGGAGGATCATTTCGCTATGCCCTCTTTTAAAAAAATGCGGTTTGTCTTCATACTCTTTATATTGTTCGCTCTACAAACAGTGGTTTTTCCCTGTCAGAGCAAATCCGACGTTCTGGCTGCAGAAACCATAAAGATAGGTATCCTCGAGGAACCCAAGACGCTGAATATCTGGTTTGCAACAGATGCATGGTCCAACCGGGTACTCAACCTGATTTACCACCCTCTGTATATCCGTGACCCCAAGACCCTCAAACCGGTCCCCTGGCTTGCAGAAAGTGCCCCTCAATTTGATAAGGACAAATTGTCCTATACTGTGAGGCTTCGCCAGGCCAGATGGTCGGACGGCTCCGAGTTTACTGCCGATGATGTGGCCTTTACCGGCAATATAATCAGGAAGTTTAAAATACCACGCAATTATAGCAAGTGGAAATTCATTAAAGACATTGAGGTGGTCGACAAGCATACCGTCAGGTTCGTCCTTGCGAGGCCGGAAGCCATTTTTCTGTCAAGAACGCTCTTCACCCCCATTGTCCAGAAAAAGCAATGGGAAAGTATCGCGAATGAGGCCCTGCGTTCCTCAACGCCGTTGGCCCAGTTGCACCGCCACGAGGTGAAAACGCCCGTGGGTACAGGGCCGTTCATACTCAAGAACTGGAGACAGGGGGCCTATTTATTTCTTGAAAAAAATCCTCACTTTTTTGCCACTGGAAAGTCCATCGCCGGATATACCCTGGGCCCCTATATTGAAGGGATTATTCTCAAAGCATTCGGAACAACGGATGCCGCTGTTCTCGCCCTGAGAAAGGGCAGTGTTGACATGTTCTGGTGGGGCATCCAGCCGGGATATATTGAGGACCTGTTGGAAAACAGGAACATCCGTATCTTCACAAACGAAAAAAGTGCCCTTTATTACCTTGCCTTCAATCTCAGAGAAAAGCCTTTTAATGATGCCCACTTCAGACGGGCTGTAGCGACCCTTGTGGATAAGGAGTTTATTATCAAAAGGGTCCTTCAAGGCTATGCCCTGAAAATGCAGACCATTGTACCGCCGGGAAATACCTTCTGGCATTGCTCCGATGTCCCGACATATGGGACCAACCTCAAAATGCAGAAAAGAATTCGCAGGGCCTATGACATCCTGCGAAAAGCCGGCTATACTTGGAGGGTGACGCCTGTGGGACCCGAGGGTAAAGTGGTAAAGGGAAAAGCCATCATACTTCCGGATGGCACCCCGATGAAAAAAATTACCATCCTGACCCCACCGGCAGATTATGACCCCCTGCGAGCCATGATAGGCATCCTTATTCAGGAGTGGCTCAGAAAATTGGGTATTCCAGTCACAGCCAGACCCATGTCCTTCGGTGCCCTCGCCCAACGTGTGAAGATCCGTCGCCAATTTGATATGTTTATTCTGGGTTTTGGGAATCTCTCCCTGGACCCGGATTATCTCAGGAGCTTTTTCCACTCCAGCAACAACAAGCCCAGAGGGTGGAATACCAGCGGTTATAACAACCCGGAGTTTGACAGTCTTTCTGACCGCTCCTCTCAGATATTGAATTTAGAAAACCGCAGAGAGTTGATCCTGGAGATGCAGCGCATACTTATGCGGGACCTGCCGTTTATTCCCCTGTACGACCCCAAGCTCGTTGAGGCGGTTCGCACGGATCGCTTTAGTGGCTGGGTAGAAATGCTGGGAGGCATCGGAAATACCTGGTCCTTTTGCCTCATAAAGCCCAAATAGGTCTTTAGGCTGCAACTTGGTGTGTTTGTTTCTGTCACCAGAGACAAAAGGTGACACTGAAAACAGAAAGGACATTCCTGTGATACCTAGACGGCAATCTCTTTCTTTTTCCATACCTGTAATCATTGTATTTTCATTGGTTTTGCTCTCAGGACTATTCCTGAATAAGTGTCTTGCGCAACCCCAATCGCGAACACCCCGAATCACGGTGAATAGGATTGCGGTCTTGCCCCTGACAAAGGGAAGGTACGGCACGTCTCTGGTAGAAACGCTGGACTCACCCCTTTTCCTGTTCTCTTCTGATCCCGATAAGGTGGCCGACGATGCCGACAGGGTGTTGACAGAATATGTTTACAACAAAATGGTCAGTAACCATGGAGGCAAGGTAGTCCCCCTTGATAAGACAATAGAATTTTGGTTCAGAGCTCCCAGGGACGCAAACAAGGATACCATACGGAGCCTCGCCCGGAAAACTGGGGAATTGCTGAAAGCCAATGTGATTATGACGGGGTATGTTTGGAAATACAAAAGGAGAATAGGCGGTTCAAGAGCGGCATCGAGCCCTGCATCAGTAGGTTTTGCCCTGGTCCTGATTGAGACGGCCAACGGCAGATTGCTCTGGAGAGGAAGATTTGAAGAAAAACAGCGCCCCCTTTCGGAAAATATCCTGGGCGCCAAGACTTTTTTTGATAGAGGCGGGAAATGGCTGACAGTCGATGATCTGGCCCGATACGGTGTCAATGAGGTTTTTAAAAAGTACCCCTACCGCTAGCGCTTATCACACTTGCCAGCCGACGTGCGGTCATCTGCTCAATATTTATAGGTATTTCTGGGACAATACACTAGCCCCTCCCGAATATCTCTGTCATTGTACGAAGTTTCCGGGACACCTCGGGCGACAACCGGGACGACAGGAGTCGCCACTCCCAGTTGCCTTCCTTTGTGGCGGGTTGGTTCATCCGACCCTCGTCACCCAGGCCGAGTATATCCTGCATGGGAATGATGGCGGTATCGGCAACCGACATCATGGCAAGCCGTATCAGTTCCCAGTGGATTCCGCTTGCATCTAATTTTCGGCCGATATAACTGCATATCCGATCCCTGTCCTCTGATGTCAACTCCTTCTCAAACCATCCCCTCGCAGTATTGTTGTCATGGGTCCCTGTGTAAACCACACAATCTTTCACGTGATTGTGGGGGGCATAGGGGTTGGTGGGAAGATCATTGCCAAAGGCAAAAAGGAGGACCTTCATCCCCGGAAAACCAAATCGGTCCATGAGTTCCCAGACATCCGGAGTAATAAAGCCCAGATCCTCCGCAATAATGGGCAGGTCGGGGAATGTTTTTGTCAGGTGATTGAAAAAGTCCGCCTGCGGCCCTTCGACCCACTCGCCATTGATAGCGTTTTCTTCGGAGGCAGGAATCTCCCAAAAGGCCTGGAACCCCCTGAAATGATCAATCCGCACATAGTCAAAGAGGTTGATATTATGGGCGATACGTTCGGTCCACCAATCATATCCTTGCTCCTTGAGAACATCCCACCGATAAACGGGATTTCCCCAGTGCTGTCCGGTTTCGCTGAAGTAGTCAGGGGGAACTCCGGCCACCACAGAAGGTTTCATCTCTCCATCCAGTTTGAAAAAATCAGGATGTACCCAGACATCCGCACTGTCATAGACCACGTAAACGGGAATATCCCCAATAAGCTGGATTCCCCTCTCATTGCAATAATGTTTCAAGGAAACCCATTGTTTGAAACAAATATACTGCTGCCACTTGACCTTCTCAATGAATTCATGAAACGCATTCCTTGCACGTTCCATGGCTTCCGGTTTTCTGGTCCGGACGTCTTCCGGCCATTCATTCCAGACCTTTCCGCCATAATGGGATTTGAGGGCAAGAAAGACCGCGTAATCCACGAGCCAGCGGGCATTTTCCCGGCAGAATGCATCATATTCCTGCTTTGAATTTTGACTTCGAAAATTCTCGTAGGCCTGGTCGAGAATCTCTTTCTTAAAGGGTTCTACCCTTCCATAGTCCACATGATTGTCCGGAAACCGGGGCAGGGATTGGAGGTGCTCTTCCCCCAGCAATCCGT
>JAFDIX010000622.1 GCA_019307805.1 Deltaproteobacteria bacterium
TTAGGATAGTACTAGTGCCTGGGGATTACAAATGAATTTCAGCGGTGTCACCCTCCTGGAGGACATAGTCTCTCTGCACCATCTGTCCATCAAACACATCCTTTCCCCACATTCTGGCGTATTTGAGCTTGCTGGTAAAATCCTTGTGAATTTTTGCGGCCAGGGTTTCCAGGGTACTGCCCTTTGGAAGCACAAAGGGTGAATGCATATCGGGTTCCTTGCCCGGCGCCTTGCTATAAACGCGTATGATCCCTGCGATGTCATAGATTTGAAGCAAAAGCTCTTTTAAATTCCTTTTCGTCTTTGTCGATATCCCAAGACAGGGCAACTTCAGACCTGACAACTCTAAAAATACCTGAAAATCTTCTTCATTTTCCACCTCATCCATCTTGTTGGCAGCAATCAGGGCCTTTTTGATAAAGGGCACTTTTTTGAGATCTTCCGGCACGGGCATTCCCACAAGGAAAACGCGCCATTCACCGAGGATGGACAGGGTATCCTCGTACTGCTGTATGGGATCTGCCTGGAGGTCCAGCATTACCAGTAAAATGTCCGTACGCCGAATCAGATCTGCCATGAGAGGGTCGATAAATTCTTCCGACATAGGTGGCGTATCGATGAGCTGAAACTGGATATTTTCATAGGGGGCCATCCCGGGGGTAGGTTTCCATGAGGAATGGGGGAAGTCTGCCACTTCCGGACTGGCATTTGTAAGTGTGGCTACCAATGCGGACTTCCCTACGTTGGGGGGTCCTATCACCGCCAGCTGTGCCGCCCCCCCCTTGTCAATGCTGTAATCGCTTTCCCACCTGGATGTCCCCTTTTTCTGTTTGGGTTGGGATTTGACTTTTGAAATCCTGCGACGGATGTCTGCCCGAAGTTTGTCAGTGCCCTTGTGCTTGGGCATTATAGTGAGCATTTCTTCCAGGGCAGCCACTTTGTCTTCCGGGGATTGGGCATCCCGATAACGCTTTTCTGCTTCAAAATAGTGTGGCGGCAGATTGGCTGGCATGGATTACGACTCCATCTGGCTCTTTATTATAATGTCTCCCTGCTCTACACCCAGGTCTTTGGCGATAAGGGGACACTTGGCCATGAGAAGAAAGAAGATGGGTCCCTGCTCCGCTGAGAGGGACTCAAAGTTCCCCTGTCCCTTGCTTATTATGATATCAGCCTCTTTATAATGCGCCAAAAATTCTTCAGAACATCTCTTGAGAATGGTTCCGGGTGCATCACTCCCGGAGGAGATGATCGTTGCAACAGTATCGAGACCGCTGGTC
Organism: Deltaproteobacteria bacterium; assembly: GCA_019307805.1. Taxonomy (GTDB): domain Bacteria; phylum Desulfobacterota; class DSM-4660; order Desulfatiglandales; family HGW-15; genus JAFDIX01. The sequence goes on from JAFDIX010000622.1 coordinate 1,281, forward strand.
ACGGCATCCTCGACTGTCGCATCGTTAATCACAGGCTTATCCCTGACCGCATAAATCACTGTCTTGCCCATTGTTTCGATCAGTATTTTATCAAATACCGTCTCACCGGCATTATCAGCCAAATACAGTACAGAGGCGGCATCCTTTAAATGGTCCTTGAAGGCTTGATAGTGGTTGATGGCAGGTTTCCTTTGCAGAATGCCCTCTATCTCTCTTTCCAGTTCAAAATCAGGATTTGTGGCAAAGTCGATGATATTCCCGGCAATGGCAATGTGAACAGCGGTTTTCAATGGGTCCGCGGAGGCCGCCACCTTTTCTTTGAGTGAAGGGTACAGTTCAAAGGCCTTCTGCATACTTGCATCTTTCCATTCCTTAAAAGGGTTCTCGACCCCTGAGACCTCCCGAAGGATTTTGTAGACCATCCTGCCTGTTTCGGGTGGGGTGCTGTTCAAGGGTATCTCCGGGACGAGCATTGCCAATCGGTCCAGAATGCGTTTTGTGACATCATCGTCGATGCCTGCCGCCTTTGATGAGAGAAGGGCTTGTTGAAAAAAGCAGGGGATACAGTCCAGATAGGTTTTCATTTCTTTGAAGATTGCTCCTTTCCAATAGGGTCCCAGATTCTTAGAATAAACAAAGAAGATTATCAAGGGTTATCCGATGGATTCGTGGAATTGGATTTGCCTTTCCGGGCGGGATACAGGATAATCTTTTATCTTTACTCGATTCAATCACTGAGAGGATGAGGCTATGGATATCCCAAGGCGTCATCTTGGCGAGACAGGGGCCGAGGTGACCATTTTCGGGTTGGGAGGGGAGGGCGTTCTCAGGACGCAGGGGAATGAACAGGAAGCCTACCGGTTGATCAACCGGGCCATTGACCTTGGTCTGAATTATTTTGAATCAGCACGGGCCTACTCCGGCAGTGAATCTTATTACGGCCTGGCTCTCAAGGAAAGGCGAGATGAGATATTTCTCACCAGCAAGTCCCATGCGCGGGATAAAAAGGGTGCCCTGGGGCATCTCAGCGAGACACTCCGGAATATGGGGACCGATCATTTAGATCTATGGCAGGTGCACGACGTCAGGACCGAGGCTGATATCGCCGAGATATTTGGGCCGAATGGTGCGATTGAAGCCTTTGAAGAAGCCAAGGCAAAAGGATCCACCCGGTTTGTGGGTGTTACCGGGCATCATGATCCACAGATCACCCTTCGTTGTCTGGAGATGTATCCCTTTGATACGGTGTTGATGCCGGTGAATCCTGGAGAGCCCCTATACAAGAGTTTTCTGGAAGTTGTTATGCCCGTTGCAATAGAGAAGGGCATGGGTGTCGTCGCCATGAAGATTTATTTCAGAGGGCTTGCCGCAAGGATTCCCGAATACAAAGGGATGGCACCCTTTTTTCGCTTCGCCCTCTCTCAACCTGTAAGCACGGTCGTAATCGGTTGTGATGATGTCATTCAGCTTGAGGAAAACGTCGCGTTTGCTCGATCATTCGAACCCATGTCCGAAGAAGAGATGGAAGATCTTCAAAAGCAAGTGGCGCCTTTTGCACGGGAACTGATGTATTACAAACCTTGATTACACCTCAGAAAAGGC
>JAFDIX010000623.1 GCA_019307805.1 Deltaproteobacteria bacterium
GGAATGAATAGGGGATGGCCATTGTAAATATAAATGGGGCCGGACCAGGCAAAACGCTTTTACACATAGATTTCATTAATAATTTATATTTAATTAAGCCATTTAGATCTTTTTTTTGAATTCGGTTTTCCGGATGGTCATTTAAACAAGGGAGTTTCACCTTTAAATCGGCCTTATAAAAGGTACCAGTAATCTGCTATTTTAGATTACTTTTCAATCTATCCAATAACCTGTAAAAATGTTAAAATTCGCATATTAATATGTTATGAGATGGCAATCCTATAAGAAGAATACCATGCATAGATGAGTCAATATTTTTACTAAAAAGCGTACGCGATGAAATGAATAATCAAATGATCGTGCTCAACAGCAACCTTTATCACTTCATTAATGCGAAAAGGAGGATACTATGTGGTTGAGATTATTTTTGGTGGTCTTTTTTTTTTGTTCCATTCAGGGTAGCACCCTGGCTGAAGATCAATCCAAGAATGCAGGCAGGGCTATTCTTGTTCTGGATTCATCCGGCAGTATGTGGGGGAAAGTCAAGGGCAGGACCAAAGTTGACATCGCCCAGGAATCTATTCTCCGTCTCATGAAGGCCTGGGACCCGAATATTGAACTGGGACTTATCGCCTATGGACATCGCCGAAAGGATGATTGCAATGACATTGAACTGATTCTTCCGGTAGCCCTACACAGGCCAAAAGATGTGGTGAAGGCCATTAAACACCTTAATGCAAAGGGCCTGACGCCCCTGAGTGCCGCAGTGAAAATGGCGGCCCAGACCCTTAGATACTCGAAGGAACGTGCAACGGTGATTCTTGTCAGCGACGGCATCGAGACATGCGGAATGGATCCATGTGCGGTGGCCGAGGAGCTAGAGCGTTCAGGGGTATCTTTCACCGCCCATGTCATTGGCTTTGATCTCAAGAAAGAGGAGTTGGCAGATCTCCAATGTCTTGCCGAAGGCACCGGGGGCATGTTCATCGAAGCGATGGATGCTGCAACCTTGACCGAGGCGTTGAAAACCGTAGAAAAAACCGTTGCAGCGGCGCCGCCGGCGATCAGGGTTCCGCCGGCCTCTCGATTAGTTGCTGTGCTTACGAGTGGTATGGAACCTCTCCACAACCAGGAGATAAACTGGTATGTCACTGCTCCCGACAAGGACTCTGACGGCACCTACAAGGCTATAAAGAAATATCGACATATTAACCCCAGGTTACGGCTTGAGACGGGGAAGTATCGTGTAGAGGTAAAGACAGGGCTGGTTTCAACTGAGACTATAATTCAGATCGATGCAACGAAACCTATCGAGCATGTGGTGAATCTTAATGCCGGTCAGCTGGCATTGGTGGGTTACTACAAAAAAGGCGGTGAAAGGCTCAAAAAGAGAACTCGCTGGAACCTATACGCGACAAGGCCTGGTACTACTGTTGCAAAGCGTCGACTCATCGATTCCACGAACTTTGCTGAGCCATCCTACACTCTGAAGGCAGGTACATATCAGGTGGAGCTGCAATCGGGTCTTGTTCAAGCGACGATGACCGTAGACCTCAAGCCAGGTGAAGTCCTCGAGAAAAAGGTTTTTCTCAATGCCGGGCAGGTGAGCTTGCAAGCGGTCCTCAAAGAAGGAAGTCCACTCATTGACACATCGATCCACTGGTACCTGACCAAAAATATGCCTAATGCAAAGGGTGAACACAAGATTCTCGATCATAACAGCAGCTCGGCGCCGACATTTACACTGGGTGCGGGCAGACATCGATTTTTTGTGACCACAGGCAGCGTAGAAAAGGTGTTTGAAGTTAAAATCGAACCGGACCGATTGATTAAAAAAAGAATTTCCCTTGATGCGGGCAAGGTGAAATTGATCGCTGTAGATAAGGCAAGCGGCCAATCCCTTAAAAAAGTCCGCTGGACCGTCACCCGGCCTGAGAAGAACGCCAAGGGTGCCTACGATAATGTCACTTACAGCTCTTATTCCACTCCGAGCTTCATTTTAAGCGAAGGCCGCTACCGTGTGGTTATTGAATTCGGAGGTACTCAGAGCATCACCGTGATCAATGTCAAAGCCGGTGAAACCAAGGAAATCCAGGTGCGTGTATCGGCATCGTCCTGATGAGCATAAGATGCCGTAACTACGAAAGCTCTAAGCAGATAAAGTATACGGCATCCGAACTAAAAATAAAATATAGAAGAGAGGCCTCGATCTTCCTCTGGGCACAAATAAAATAAATTATTTTAGGATTTCTTGTGAGAGTATCTTGCCGCCTTTGTTCGTGGTGGTGATAGTGGTTGAACCATCAGGGTTTCTTTGAGATGTTACAGTGTCCCCGGTTACAGGGTCGTAGGCGGACGCCGAGGGCGGTCGATTACCCGTTACCGGTTCGGTGTATATCGCTATAACCTTACCATTTTTGCCGATCTTTTGGACAGTCCTGGAACCGTCGGGATTTCTGGTGGAGGTTGTTGTTATGCCAGTGTCTGGGTCGAGAATGGAGGCAGAGGGCGTTTCACGGTTAACTGGTGGCTTGGGTTCACGGGAGACAACGTCGTTATTACGATCACGCTGTGTGCCTGTGTCGGAGCCATCAGTAGCGAATCGATTTGAAGCGCCCATGTGGATCAATTCCCATTTTACGTCAAGTTGCTCAATAAGGGTGTCATATCCTTTGTAGCCCTTTGGAAGGGGTTGTTCGAATCTCCAGTCTATTGTGTAGGCCCCACGAAAGATCTCGCCCGAGCACTCGTCATTGATTATGATAAAATCGTCATTCATCATGATTAAATCACGGTTTTTCCTTTTGCGATCCGGGTGATTTTCAGGCAGTAATCGCATCCACTGGATCTTCGAATCACCCTCGGCCCGAATAGAAGGCTC
>JAFDIX010000099.1 GCA_019307805.1 Deltaproteobacteria bacterium
GGCCCAGAGGACCAGGTTTTCAATAAAAAAACCGATTATAGTTCTTTCCGGACAAAAGGCTTGCAGTCCTTGGTGAACTGGATAAGGGCCTCCAGCTTTTCCGTTGCCCTTCCAGAGTCGATACAATCCTGGGCCCTTGGGATACCTTCCTTAAAGTTGTTGTCCAGGCCCGCCGCTACAAATGCAGCGGCTGCATTGAGCACGACCATATCACGCTTGGGGCCCTCCTCACCCTCCAGCACGTTTCTGACGATCCTTGCATTTTCTTTGGCATTCCCGCCCCGGATGTCACCCATCATGGCCCTGTTAAAGCCGTAGTCCTCGGGTGTCATCTGATAGGTCTCAACGTTTTTATTCTCAAGATGGGAGATCCAGGTGGGTCCGCAGATGCTGATCTCATCATAGGTGCCTTCGCCCGAGACCACAAAGGCCTCCCTGGTGCCCAGCCGTCCCAGAACTTCCGCCATCATCTCGGTGAGGGACGGGTCATAGACCCCGAGCACCTGGACATTGGCCCCCGCAGGGTTTGTCAGGGGACCAAGCAGGTTGAATATGGAACGAAGCCCAATTTCCTTTCTGGGACCGGCAGCATATTTCATCGCCCCATGGTAAAGGGGGGCATAGAGGAATCCAATGCCCACATCATGAATACACCTTTCAACATCCGTCTGATTGATATCCAGGTTCACCCCGAGACTCTCCAGGACATCTGCACTTCCACACAGGCTGGAGACGGCTCTGTTACCATGTTTGGCCACCCGCAACCCTTCTCCTGCCGCTACAAATGCCGTGGTCGTGGAGACGTTGAAAGTCCTTGTCCCATCCCCCCCGGTCCCCACGATATCCAGTACGGTCTCATCCTCGATGTTGATCTCATCCCGATCAATATTGACCAGGTGATTATTGATATTGATCTTTTTGGCCTTGGCTCTCATGACTCTCGCGGCCCCGGTTATTTCATCAGCCGTCTCCCCTTTCATTCTCAGGGCCGTAATAAAGGCTCCGATCTGGGCCGAGGTGGCCTTGCCCGTCATAATTTCCTCCATGGCCTCTTCCATTTCAGGTTCGCTCAGGTCCCTCTTACTCACGACCTTTGCGATTGCTTCTTTGATCATCTTCTTGTCCTCCTTTTAAAATGTGATGACATTTATTTCATCCGTTCCTTCAATCCCCATTTCCCGGGATTCACCGGAACAAAGCCTGATAAAATTTTTGAGAATGTGTTCCCCCTCTTCCGTCAAAATAGATTCCGGGTGGAACTGTACGCCTTCCACATCATAGTCCCGGTGTCTCAGCCCCATCACCTCCCCCTGCCTGGTCCAGGCGCTCACCTCCAGACATGGGGGAAGGGAGTCCGGATCCACTATCAGGGAATGATAGCGGACTGCCTGAAAGGGGTTGGGAAGGCTCTCGAACAGAGATTTCCCATCATGAAATATGGCTGATCTTTTGCCGTGCATTATTCTGTCCGCCCTGACCACCCTGCCCCCATACATTTCAGCGATGGCCTGATGGCCCAGGCAGACCCCCAGCACCGGGATTTCGGGCCCCAGCCTGTGGACCGCTTCCATGGATATCCCGGACTGATCAGGCCTCCCCGGTCCCGGAGAAATGACGAGTGCGGATGGGGCCATGGTTGTAATGTGTGCCATGTCGACACGGTCGTTCCGAAATACCCCGACCTCCTGGTTCAGACATTCCATCATCTGCACCAGGTTGTAGGTAAAGGAATCATAGTTATCGATAAGAAGAATCATTGTCTGTCACCTTTTCCAATACTTTGAACATGGCGGCGGCTTTCTTGAGGGTTTCCTCGTATTCGCCTTCCGGGGTTGAGTCCGCCACAATGCCGGCCCCTACCTGAATGGACAGTTTCTCCCTCCACATGGCCATTGTGCGAATGGTAATACAAAAATCCATATTGCCGTTAAACCCGAAATAGCCCACACCCCCGGCATAGGGTCCCCTGCATGTGGGCTCCAGATCCGAGATGATTTCCATGGCCCTGATTTTGGGTGCGCCCGTAACCGTCCCTGCGGGAAAGGCCGCCATGAACAGGTCAAAAGCGTCCATATCCGGCTTTAGTTGTCCTTCTACCCGTGAGACGATATGCATCACATGGGAGTAGCGTTCCACTTCCATGAGCCGGGGCACGGTGACCGAGCCCGACACGGCCACCCGGCCTGTGTCATTTCTCCCGAGATCGACCAGCATGATGTGCTCGGCCCGTTCCTTGGGATCCGACAGGAGCTCTCTTTCCAGTTCACGGTCCTCTTCCGGGCTTTGCCCCCTGGGCCTGGTCCCTGCGATGGGTCTCAGCTCTATCTTCCCGCCTGTCAGCCGGACAAGGATTTCAGGAGATGACCCAATAAGTTTTACCTCGCCAAAATTGAGATAAAACATGTAAGGGGACGGATTGATGCTTCTCAAATTCCGATAGAGGGTGAAGGCATCTCCCCCCAGGTCCGCCGAGAACCTCTGGGAGAGAACCACCTGAATAACGTCCCCGGCCTCGATATGTGTTTTTGCCTTTCTGACGGACTCCTCGAATCGCTCTTTGCTGACATTGGGCTCAAGGCCCGAGAGGCGAATGACTTCTTCCCCGGGAACAGCAGGAAGAGGACTCTGAAGTTCTTCCATGGCCTCCTCCAGTTCCTGACAGGCCTGCCTGTAGCACTTTTCCAGGTCTTCCCCCTCGTTCAGAAATGCAAAAACAACCACTGTGATCCTGTGGGTCCGATGGTCGAAAATGATCATTCGTCTGGAAACGGTGAAAACGGACTCGGGCATCCCCCCATTGACTGGACTGAGCCCGGGAAGCCGTTCCCATTTCCTGATCAGTTCGTAGTTGCAATAACCCACCAGGCCTCCTTGAAAAGGAGGGAGTTCCCTGACCGGTACCGGCTCGAACCGGCGGCTGATATTCCTCAAAACCTCCAGCGGGTTATCCACATTGCGCAGCACCTGTCTCCCCCCTGCTTCCCGGACCTCCATTTCCCCCTCACGGGAAATGATTGTCAGGTATGGCATATATCCGATGAAACTGTAACGGCCCCATTTTTCGCTGCCTTCCGCACTCTCCAGGAGGTAGGAGAGATGCTTTTCTTTGATCTTAAGGTAGGTGCTGACGGGGGTTTCCGTATCACCCAGGAATTCCCGATAAACCGGAATGACGTTCCCCTGGGTCGCCAGGGCTTTAAAATCTGAGAATGATGGTTTTGTTTTCATTATTCCTCTCTCGAATAAAAAAGGCCGCGGGATTTGAAGCCCCACGGCCTTTCAAGGACAGAACAAAAAAAACCGTGGGGCCTATCGGAAGCGGCCCCACGGTTTGTCTTTTCAGTATACTATCAAAATACTAGCCAGGCGGGCACACCTCCGTGAAGAAGCTGCGCCACCACCAGTTTCTTAAAATGTCATGACCCGTCATTTCTTTTGCCTGATCCATAGCGGGTATCTTTAACGGGATCCTTGGGCGTTGTCAAGATATTTTTTGTTTCTCACATTTTTTCGAGATTTTCAATTCTCATCACATTACACTGGGAGAAAGTGCTAACAGAGCAGGGAGAGGGATTTCCCAAGTCTTTAATTCAATGCAATTCTTGAGCATTTCACTTGAATCCTTGACCCCTTGAATCCTAGAATCCTGGAAGCATCTCCAATCATTTTGAGAGATGTCCTTAATATTTTTACTTGACAAATAGAATGAATTCCTTTAAAGGTCTTCTCTTTAACAAAGGAAAACCAATGGCATACAATATTATTCAATCCTGGCAAAGCTTCTTTTTTTATTTTTACGGGAGAGGTCTGCCCATGGATTGAGTATCAATATTCTTGATCCAAAGCCGTGGGCAGCAAAGCCCACGGCTTTTTTTTTGTCAGGAGGCTGATTCTCCGACAGTCTCCTAGGGGACCGAATGAACATCGTACTCATAGGCTATCGCTGCAGTGGAAAAACCGTAGTCGGGAAAATTCTTGCCCGTGAACTTGCCAGGACCTTCGTCGACACGGATGACGCCATCGAGGAAGGTACCGGCGCTTCCATTGCATCCATGATCGCTGAAAGGGGTTGGGCCCATTTCCGGGATGTTGAGAAGGCCTTTGTTCAAGACCTCTCAGACAAGGATAACCTGGTCATTGCAACCGGGGGCGGGGTGGTTCTGGACAGGGAAAACATAGGCCGCCTGAAGCAAAAAGGATGGGTTGTCTGGCTCCACGGCAGACCGGAAGTACTCAAAGAAAGAATGGCGAGGGATATGGAATCCGGGAAACTGCGCCCTTCCCTTTCGGGGGCCGATCCTTTGAAGGAAGTGGACAGGGTCCTGGAAGAACGGTCCGGACTCTATGAGCAGGCAGGGGATTATGTGGTAAACACGGACCATCAGCCCCCGGAGGTTGTTGCCGAAACCATCATAAGGGCCCTCACAGACGGGTCCGGAGATTAGGGGAATTCAGAAATGGCTGGCAATTCATTTGGACAAATCTTTAAAATCACCACCTTTGGGGAATCCCATGGAGATGGTGTGGGAGTGGTCATCGACGGATGCCCTTCTGAAATCCCGCTCTCCCCGAAGGATTTCGTTTATGACATGGCGCGGCGAAGGCCGGGCAAACATCGCCTGGAATCCCCTCGAAAAGAAAAGGACCAGGTAAATATCCTCTCCGGCGTTTTCCAGGACAAGACCACCGGCACGCCCATCACCCTTTTCATTCAAAACCGGGATGTGGACAGCAGGCCCTACGATGTCTTGCAGGATGTCTTCCGTCCCGGTCACGCTGATTTCAGCTACTTCAAGAAATACGGCCATTTTGATTACAGAGGAGGGGGAAGATATTCTGCCAGGGAGACCGCGGCCAGGGTGGCTGCCGGAGTTGTGGCGGGCAAAATCCTGGAGCCTTTGGGAATTGGAGTTGTTGCCTACACCCTCGAACTGGGAGGCATAAGGGCCGCCCATGAAGACCTCAAAGCGATTGGAGAAAATATCCTGTGCTGTCCGGACCCGGCAGCCGCAAAGCTCATGGAAGAGGCCGTTTCCAGGGCCAAAAAAGATGGAGACTCCCTTGGAGGCATTGCCGAAATAAAGGTCACCGGATGTCCACCCGGATTGGGTGAGCCGGTCTTTGACAAACTGGATGCGGAGCTTGCCAAGGCATTGATGTCCGTTGGCGCTGTAAAGGGTGTAGAGATCGGGGCAGGCTTCGAGGCGGCAAGGCTGAGGGGGTCTGAAAACAATGATCCCATAGATCCTCAAGGTTTTCGTTCAAACAACGCCGGCGGAATCCTTGGTGGCATTTCCAATGGTGATGAGATTGTAGTGAGGGTTGCCATGAAACCCATTCCCTCCATCCTATTGAAGCAGGATACGGTGGATCGGAAAGGCCGTTCTGCGAAACTGGAATTCGCGGGCAGGTCTGATATTTCTGCCATTCCTCGGGTGATTCCAATTTTGGAAGCCATGGTCAAGGTAGTCCTGGTCGATCACATTTTGAGATCCAGGGCAGTAACGTAGCCTTTTTTCAAGGAGGTAAAAAAATGCTGGGGAAAAAGATCCGCCTGGAAAGAATCGTTGATCGGAATAGTAAAAAAACAGTGACGGTTCCCTTGATTCATGGAGTGGGAATGGGGCCCATAAAGGGTATCAGGGATATCAGAAACAGGGTGGACACCGTGGCCCTGGGGGGAGCCAATGCAGTGATTCTCCACAAGGGGATCGTCTCATCCGCCCACAGGCGAAGTGGAAAGGATATCGGGCTCATCCTTCATCTGACCGCCACACTTCAGGATGGCGGTCAAACACTGGTAACGGATGTCGAAGAGGCCCTGGCGATCGGCGCGGATGCCGTTTCCATCCGAGTGGATGTTGGTGGCAAACATGAAGAAACCATGCTCAGGATGCTCGGAAAGGTGTCGGGGGATGCCTCAAAATGGGGAATGCCCCTCTTCGCCCTGATGGACCCCGGCACTGTAAAGGACAAGGATAAGCAGCTGAAAAACCTTATGCGTGCTGTCCGCATTGGTGCGGAATTGGGGGCGGACATGGTACGCGTTCCCTTTAGTGGTCCCGGAGAAACCTTTGGGGAACTCGTTTCCGTGTGCCCGGTTCCCCTTATCGCCCTTGGGGGAGCAAAAAAACCAAAGGAAAAGGATTTCCTGGAAATGGTGCATGCCGTCATGAAGGCTGGGGCATTTGGGATGTCAGCGGGAAGAAACATTTTTCAGTACAAAAAGCCCGGCAATATGATCAAGGCAATAAGCGAAATCGTCCATCAGGGATTTTCTGTTGCCACCGCGATGAAATCCCTGAGGGAAGACCCCATAGAGAGTACCATATTTGGCGGTACACCCATATGGTAGGATGAACGGGAATTTTTCTCATGAAGATATCGACACAATAATCTTACCCAGTCAGGGAGAATAGAAAAAGAGAATCAGGAAGCAATCCCGAAGGAGATAATGGAAAATGAAAAACCTTAAGCTCTCGGCCTTTCATGGAAACGAAATCAAGCGGACGACCGTCACCGTTGGCGATGTAAAAGTTGGTGAAGATTTTGTCGTCATTGCCGGTCCCTGCAGTGTGGAGAGCGAAGAGCAGACCATAAAAACCGCACAGATAGTGAAGGAAGCCGGGGCCAACATGCTCAGGGGAGGGGCCTTCAAGCCCAGGACATCTCCCTATTCATTCCAGGGTCTGGGTCTCAAGGGTTTGAAAATCCTCGAAAAGGCCAGAATGGAAACCGGTCTCCCGGTGGTCACGGAGGTAACGGATCCACGGGATGTATCCTGGGTCTGCGAGTATGCGGATGTACTGCAAATTGGGACCAGGAACATGCAGAATTTTTCCCTGCTCCAGGAGGTGGGAAAGGTGGACAAACCCGTGCTTCTCAAGAGGGGCATGTATTCCACCCTTGAGGAATGGCTCAATTGTGCCGAATATATTCTGGCAGGAGGAAATCCCAACGTTATCCTGTGTGAAAGAGGGATAAGGACCTTTGAGACATATACGAGGAACACCCTGGACCTGAGCATTGTGCCGTCCGTCAAGGAGGTTTCCCACCTTCCCATTATTGTGGACCCTTCACACGGTACCGGGCGGCTGAGCATCATCGAACCCATGAGCCTGGCCGCAATGGCAGCAGGAGCAGACGGCATTATTATCGAAGTCCATTACAATCCCGATGAGGCCGTGTGTGACAAGGACCAGGCCATGTCACCGGAGATGTTTACAGGACTCATGGGCAAGTTGGGCCGGTTGGAATCCTGTATGCATGAACTGGCCGGGCTGAAAAGTGCTCCCGGGTGGGCATCGTGAAGACCCTCAGGATTCTGGCAAATACAGGAAATTCCCGCATCCTGATCGGCGAGACCCTGGGTAATGTGCTTGAGTATATCCCGCCGGGAGAGGCAGTGATTGTCACGGACACCAACGTTTCAAATCTCTACAAAAACCAATTTCCTCCATGCGAGGTAATCGAGATTGAAACAGGTGAAGGCATTAAGACCCTCGACACGGTCCGGGACATATATGGCCGGCTTGTGGAAATGGAGGTTGACCGGTCATCTTTCATCATCGGGATCGGGGGAGGGATTGTCTGCGATATAACGGGCTTTGCGGCATCCACCTTTCTGCGCGGACTGGAGTTTGGTTTTGTCTCCACCACCCTCCTCTCCCAGGTAGATGCCAGTGTGGGGGGAAAAAACGGCGTCAATTTTGACGGATATAAAAACATGGTGGGGGTGTTTAACCAGCCACAGTTTGTTCTCTGCGATCTTGATCTCCTGAAAACCCTGCCTGAAAGAGAAATTCTTTGTGGTCTCGGGGAAGTTGCAAAACATGCTTTTCTTGGGGATGCCCGATTATTCACCTATCTGGAGGAACACCATGAACAGGCCGTGGCCCTTGACCCTGAGGTGATCGAGAGACTGGTCTATGATTCGGTGGTCCTGAAGGCTGACATTGTAAACAGAGACGAAAAGGAAAAGGGAGAGCGGCGGAAGCTCAACTTCGGGCATACCTTTGGCCATGCCCTGGAAATACAAACAGATTTCAACCACGGTGAGGCCGTCAGTGTCGGCATGATGATTGCCGGCTTTTTGTCTGCCGGAAAGGGCTACCTGGGGATGAAAGATGTGGAAAGGATTGGGAGGCTCCTTGGGAATCTTCACCTCCCCACCCGCCCCCCGGTGGAACCCGAAGGCATCCTTCGGGCCTTGAGGAAAGACAAGAAACGAAAAGGAAACAACATTCACTTCGTCCTGCTCCGGGAAATAGGCAACTTCGTCCTGCTCCGGGAAATAGGCACTGCCGTGGTAGAGGAGATTTCCCTTGATGAACTTGAAGTCGAATTGAATGCATTTTATGCCTGGGACCGTTCCAGGCACTAGTGTCTTGTCCCACAAATATATTAGAAAAGTCCTATGAGATAACTCAGAACGGTTGAATCGATGAATTGAGGAAATACCAAATACCAATGAACAAATAACAAACAATATCCAAATCACCAAATTCCAATGATCCAAACAAAGTGACACGTTTGGGATTTGATTGATTGGTTATTGAGATTTGTTTGAACTTTGAATTTTGTCATTTGAGATTTAAAATTTCATTTTCGAGAAGCAATAACGATAAAGTCAAGTCCGAGTTATGTAAATTACATGTGGGACACAACACTAGCCGTCTACATAGGGTAAGATCTTAAAAGAGGTGAGATATGAATCTTCAGATGGTACGAAAGAAAATCGATCTCCTTGACTCCAGGATTGTTAAACTCCTGAACAACCGAATGGAGCTGGCCCTGTTGGCCAGAAGGCTCAAGACCCGGGTCGAAGACAGCAAGAGAGAAAACGAAATACTC
>JAFDIX010000624.1 GCA_019307805.1 Deltaproteobacteria bacterium
AGCCAGAGTTCTCGGTGCCGGCCGACTTCAGTAAGCTGCCATTCGCTGGTTTCCAGCGAATACCGGGAGTTGGCCAATGGTCCAATCCGTACCTATACTGTTGCGGTAGCATCAATCGACTGGCGACCGTGAATAAATCAAAGGAGACATGACATTGAATCAAAGTAAATTGAACGCATTACTGGCAAGCATCGTCATACTTGGTGCGTGCATAACCACGGGAATCTCACAGGCAGAAGAACCGCCAACCGGAGAGGTCACCACCAAGGCTTCGGCGACTTCCGCGGAAGATTCTGCAACTGTGTGGGACAAGACCAGGGAAGGCAGTGTGGAGGCCTGGGACAAGACGAAGGAAGTATCCGGTGATGCCTGGGATGCCACCAAGGAAGGCAGTGCGAAGGCCTGGGACAAGACGAAGGAAGTATCCGCTGATGTCTGGGATGCCACCAGGGAAGGCAGTGCGGAGGCCTGGGACAAAACCAAAACCACAGTTCAGGGTTGGCAGGAAACAGAACCGGAATCAGAAACGGATTCAAATCAGGAAACCCCGGCGCCCAGCCAATCCCCCTGAGCTTGCCGATTGTTAATCACCAGGTTTTTTAGATGCAATTTGTTGGAGAGTCAGCTTGAAAGATAGTGATCGTAGACGGCTGTTAAAATATTTACTGGCTGGGTCGGCTGCATATCCGGCAACATCTTCAGCCTTTTGGTTCTTCAATGATGACAAGGCAATCAAACCGATACACCGTTGGAGTGGCTCGATCAAAATCAACGGGTCCCCACTTCAGCCAACCAGCATGATCAAGCCGGGTGACACAATAGAAACCGGGGAAGACAGTGAGATTGTGTTTACTCAGGGTAAAGATGCATATCTGTTGAGAAGCAATACCGGAATAATCCTGAACAACAATGATATTGTCGATATATTACGTCTGCTTAGTGGTGCAGTGTTGTCTGTTTTTGGATCGGGCAAGAAGCAGATCAAGACACCTACCGCGACCATTGGCATACGTGGTACTGGCATGTATCTTGAGGCTACCGAGCGAGAAACCTATCTGTGTACCTGCTATGGAAAGACTGAAATCACCTCCAATGACGACCCTTCAGTAACCGAAAACATTTCCACCCAGCATCATGAAGAGCCACGTTTCATACGTAATACTGCACAGGGTGCCATAATCAAAAAAGCACCGGTGCGAAATCACAGCGATGCCGAGCTAATCATGCTGGAATCAACCGTTGGCAGAAAACCACCGTTTTTGGATAATGCCTCTGGTGATGACATAGATTGGGGCTACTAGGCTAGACTTGGCATAGGTTTGGTTTTCAGGACATTCATTCAAGGAGGCAAGCTATGTTTTCAAGGCTATTCTATCTGCTATCCGTCGTCTCGCTGTTCGCCGTCTTCAGCCTGCCGGCGTTGGCAGCCGATAACGATGGTGAATCGGACGAGGTACTCAAGGTTGTTTATCATGCGGATTTCGCTGACCCCAGGCGCTACAGCGCCATGCTGACCAGCATCAACAATATGGTTACACATTACCAGAATGAGCTGATTGACTATGACGTTCGTATTGTTTTCGTCTCGTACGGTATTCGCTTTCTTACCGAAGACAAACTCGAAAATACGCCGTTCAGGTCCGATGTGAAGCTGGAAGAGCAACGGGACAACCTGCACGGAAGGCTCAGCGCCCTGAATACCGTTCAAGGCGTCAAGCTGGAGCTTTGTGATATCACACGCTCACAAATCGGTTTGCCCGAAGACAGCTTATACAAGGGTGTGAAGCTGGTCCATTCCGGCGTCGCACGACTGGCGGAATTGCAACACCAGGGGTTCGCCTATCTCAAGATCGAATGACCCATGGATATTTGGGGAGCCATTTCAAATCTTCAACTTACGGTTCACCGTCCGGGCCGGGTGTGCATCCCGGAGGGTATAAGGTATCGGATGTCACCGGGTCGGCGGTGAGGGTCACGGCATAGTCCACCCCGTATCTCAGGATTACACCCTCCCCCAACAATTCCCAGATCTCGCCCCGGTCGGGTAGCTGACATAAGTCGCTCCGTTACAGTAATATTGTGCCGGGAGGTTGGCGGGGCATCCCTGTCGAGGGTTGATTAGTTGAAGCCGAACGAAGCCCTGTTGACCGGACAGGAACAAATAAACTGCCCCTGATAATTTCTTTTGAATGCGCATGGCCTCTCATCCCTGCACCTGAGAAGTTGTAATTCTCTGTCTACGAACGGTTCCACAGTACACACGGCTTTCCCTGATAAACATGCGTAATTCATATCGCACCGTGTATTGTTCACGATTTCAGGTTCAACATTCATGCTTCTTATTAAAGCCATTGTCTTCCCCTTTTCCCGTTAAGCACCGCTTGAACATACATGAAATGAGGAATCCCATCTACAACCAACCTGACCAATAAAAATGATTCCAATTCGCAACAAATAAGCATGAACTGGCTATTCGCTGAATTTATTACTTTTTATCTGGACTTCCCCCAGAACAGCAGACACGCTCCAGCCTCATTTTGAGGCACTTCCAAATGCCTTGGGACTGACGCCGCCCAAAAGTTGGCAGATTTTAGGTAGACGAAACTGGATCTTGATTATCCAGAATGTGAAAATGAGCATTCGACACATGATTGAGGAAATACGAGATGAACTCTCCACCTCTTAAATATGGCCTACTGGCCGGGATGGTCTATTTCTGCTGCATGGCTGTCGCTCACTATTTTGGCATCAAACAACCTCTACTTTTTGTCTACTACGACACGCCGTTCTATGCCTACCAGGACAAAATCATATCGTTCGCTGTCGTGTCCTATATCGCGCTGTTTTACTCAGCCGCTCAGCACCGTGCCGTAGTTCCACTTCAGATGCATTGGCATCCGTGCTTAACGAAGGACAGTCCACCACGCCCTACTGGATACAAACTGGGTTAATCGCCGCATACTTTGTCGTGTTACTGGTATTGTATTTGCGCGATAAGGAAGAGGAATAATGCCCGCAGCGCGAAGTGCGCTTGCCAGGGTAACAAGGACAATCGAGAGTGAAGAAAGCGGCTTAAGCAATACGTGTGGATAAGCATATAGAAACGCCCCGGTAGTGGACGGTGTCTCGCTGATGGGATTGCCCCACCTTACTGCTGTAGCGAGTGTCGCCTTGCCGAGGCGTTCGAAGGGTGAATATCGTTGCCCTTATGGCTCTGGCAACCTTACTGGCTTGCCCTCTCTTCTTTTCACCCTCCTAATATAAGTATAGCAGCAGATTCTCGGATCGTTGCTCTAAAGGGCTGCCGGGGACTTTCAGGCGCATACAAAACATTCGGTTGACCCATATCAAAATATCTTGCCTGTACATGAAATAGTCTTCGCATTATAAAGTACGGCACTGTGGTGGGCGTGTTAACGAAGGAGTATCTATCAGTGAAAAATATACTCGTGGCAGTCGAGAGTTGTGAAACCATAACTATCGCATCACCCATAATGGAGCGA
>JAFDIX010000625.1 GCA_019307805.1 Deltaproteobacteria bacterium
TTGCCCAGGCAATTTTCATAATATCTTTTCCAACCCTTTTGACCATAGAGGGGAGGGTCATGACAATTTGAATGGGGATTTCTTCTGTGCATGGCTGGCAGTAATCACATCTTCTGCAAAAGGCCTTGTCATGGGCCTGATAGATTTCCTCGATCTCCTGTTTTTCCTCCTCAGACAATACAAAACTGTCTTCCTTAAAGACCTGCCAGTTTTCATCAAAGAGTTCTTTGCTCTCCACGCCGGGGATGGCCAGGACATCGGGTTGGGACATGACATACTTGAGTGCAAGCCGTGCGTTCTCAATCGTGCCTCCGGAAAAGGCCTTCATGCCAATGACGCCAACACCCTTTTCCAGGGCCTTGGGGATGACCTTTTCCCGGGCCGCCGGCTCCAGGAAACTAAAGCAGACCATGATGGTCTCAAAGAGGTCTTCGTCCAGGATGCGGTCCAGGAGGTCCAGGCTGTGACTCGAGATACCGATATGACCGATAAGGCCTTCTTCTTTCGCCTTTCTCAGGCCTTCAAGGGCCCCCCCGGGCCCGATCACTATTTCATATTGCTGCGCATCCTTCACAAAATGGCACTGGTAGATGTCAATATAATCCACCTGGAGCTGTCTCAGACTCTCTTCCATATCAGCACGAATCCCGTCTGCTTCCCTGTTGTGAGATTTGGATGCAAGAACGACCCTCTTGTCGGTCTGTTTCAAGGCCAGGCCGATCCTCCGTTCACTGGTGGTATAGGCCCTTGAGGTGTCGAAAAAGTCTGTGCCCTGTTCAATGGCGTGCAGCACCGTTTCAACCGCCTGTTCCTCCTCCACCCGCTGTATGGGAATACCTCCGAAACCGATTCGATGAACGTCCAGACCTGTTCTCCCCAATACCATCCGCTCCATAAACACCTCCTGCGATCACCTTTACCAAACTTATGTGGCCATGTTTTTAATGTTAACTCAATATGTTATAATATATTTACAACCATCAGATGAGATCTATGTTGCATATGATAGCCCTATTGTTTCGTGCCTGACCGCAGAGAATGCCGGATACGGTTTCCCCCTGATCTAGAGCAATGTTCACACGCTTGCGCATCAGCTTCATAATGTTCCAGGCCTATGTGTAACTGTTCTGGGTGTTTTTTGATTTTCCATATCACAGGGCCCACACAATATCTTGTTCCATTCGTACCTTTTTTGCAAATGCTTTTCTCAACAGGATGCAGCATGCATTACACTCTCCTTTTGCCTGTTGCCCTTGACCCCCGCATGTCCCAAAACTATACTTCATGTCATGGGACACATTACGAGATCATGGCTCCTTTTGGGAGGTGCAGGCATCCTGTTGGTAGTACTCCTTGGGGCCCTATCTGCCATTTCTCCCGACCTGGCCGTGGAACGGATCAGTGAAAGCTCTCCCATCATTGCCCTGGTCCTCCTTTTGATGGCAGCAGGGAGCATTTATCTTGTCGCTGTTTTTCTCCTGAGGAAAATCCCCCTTGGAAAAGAGCATCTGTTTTTGATTATTGTATTGGGCCTGGTTATGCGTCTCAGCATGTTCGGTTCCACGCCCATCCTTGAGGATGATCAATACAGGTACCTATGGGACGGTGCTGTCCTGGCCCATGGCTTTAACCCCTATCGCTACTCGCCCCAGGAAATCAGCGATGGGGATGCTGCCCATATTCCGGACCGCCTTCGCCGGCTGGCCGAGGAATCAGGGTCTATCACCGATAAAATTAACCACCCCTGGCTCAGGACCATATATCCGCCCCTGACACAGGCTGCCTTTGCCCTTGCGCACATCATTACCCCCTGGAGCCTGACAGGCTGGCGCATCCTCTTACTTCTTTTGGACGGACTGACCCTCTACCTCCTCTATCTTCTGCTCATTCGGTTGAACCTGCCGCTCTCATTTCTCATGATCTACTGGTGGAACCCCCTGCTGATAAAGGAGATCTATAACTCGGGGCACATGGAAATGGTGCTTCTCCCCCTGCTGGTCGCATCCCTGTTTTTTACAATTCGTGAGAGATACTTAATCGCCTCTGCCGTCCTTGGACTTGCTGTGGGGGCAAAATTCTGGCCGGTCCTGTTGGTCCCGGTGGTGTGGCGACCCCTGCTCAGGGATTTAAAACGTCTTGTCCCTGCATTTTTCATATTCACGGGGATCGCAGTGGCTATGTTCCTGCCCATTTTTCTTTCCGGTCTGGATTATCACTCAGGGTTTGCCGCCTACGGCAAATACTGGGAAATGAATGATGCCCTGTTCATGCTCATTTTGTGGGGGGTTCAAATGGGAATGGACGTTTTTCCGTTGAATGGCGCCAATGCCCAGGAAGTGACACGGGTCGTCATCTCAGCGATACTTGCTCTCTGCATACTCTGGTGCATCAGACGGCCTGAAAAGAATACTGTAGAGACAGGCCGCAGGTTTCTTTTTGTGATAAGTGCCCTCTTTCTTCTCAGCCCCACCCAGTTCCCCTGGTACTTTCTGTGGATGCTTCCATTTCTCTCAATTTTGCCGCGCCCCTCTCTGCTGCTTCTGACCCCATTGCTTTCACTCTACTACATTCGTTACTATTTCCAGGCAAAGGGCATGGTCCACATCCACGACAACGGAATCGTGTGGCTGGAGTTTGTACCAGTCTGGTGTCTCCTAATATGGGAATGGATAAAGCAGAGGCCCTGGGAGAAGCCACAAAAAAAGGCATTCCCCCGAATTTGAGGAAATGCCTTCATGGAGTCACTTAGTTAACTAGATTTTTGTTACATTTACCGCAGCAGGACCTTTTTGCCCCTGCTCGATGTCAAATGTTACCCGCTCGCCTTCAATGAGAGACTTAAAACCTTCAGCATTAATTCCGGTATGGTGT
>JAFDIX010000100.1 GCA_019307805.1 Deltaproteobacteria bacterium
CACATCCCCGGATATAAAATAGGGTATGCCGCACCCTCCATAGGATATCAAATCACTTTGATCGATCAGAACCACATGGGATTCGGGCTCCAGTCTCTTTAACCTGCATGCTGCCTTGGGTCCAAGTGCAACAGCACCGATAATGACGATATTCTGTGCCATAATTCACTCCTCGAGATCTTTCCTTTTCCTCATCATCGGGGGATTTCGAACCCCCAAACCTGAAGGACATGGGATGAATAGTTATAGGCCATTTGTGATCGCCTTTTCAATGCCTTTGAGTATCAAACCCCTTATTTCCACTGCTAGGAGGCTGTCGGAAAACCCCCATCTGCTGTGTTATCCTCATCCCTCGTCACTGCGGTGTACTTATATGTACGCCTTATTCCTCGGGATTTCGGATGCCTTGCATATGGAGATTTTCCATCAACCTCCAATAGAGCTGGTTCTCCGACAGGCTGCTAGGGTGGCTCAGGTTCCGTTTATTTCATAAAACGACCCATTTTTCTTGACCTTAATGGGTTTTCTTCTATAGGCTGAAAGTGTCTTAATTCGAGAACGGACTTTCTTAAAGGGAGGTTTCCCATGGACCCAATGTCCAAAAAAAAGGCCTTCGGCCTGCGGTGCATAGTGATCCTTTTTGTCATTCTCGGCATTGCACCAATAACGGTCCTTGCAAACGACAAAAAAATCAAAAATTCCCTGGGCATGGAATTCGTTCTGATTCCCGCGGGGAAAAAAATCAAAAATTCCCTGGGCATGGAATTCGTTCTGATTCCCGCGGGGACTTTTACCATGGGCAGTCCCCTGAACGAAGTCAGTCGAAACAGAAGCGAGGACCAGCATATGGTTACCATCACAAAATCCTTTTACATGCAGACCACGGAAGTAACGCTCAACCAGTGGTGGGACGTTATGGGGAAAAAATTCTTTGGTCGCAGGAAAGGGTATGAGAATGGTCCGGTTACGAAGGTCTCCTGGTTTGATTGCCTCAAATTCATTGAAAAGTTGAATAAAAAAGGCCAGGGGGTCTACCGCCTCCCCACGGAAGCAGAATGGGAATATGCCTGCAGGGCCGGAATCCAAACAGCGTATAACTGGGGAAACGATATTGACTGCAAAAAAGCCATGTTCGCAAACAATACCAAACGGGAGCACGACCAGAGCTGTGTAAATTTTATCCAATCCAAAGGATTTAAACTCAACCGACCGGCGCCTGCTAAGAGCTATGCCCCAAACGCATGGGGACTCTATGATATGTCCGGCAATGTCTGGGAGTGGTGTCAGGACTGGTATCAAAACTATTATCCCAAAGGGGAAGTAAAGGATCCCAAGGGTCCGGACTCTTCTGAAAAGGGGAGAATTCGGCGTGGAGGGAGCTGGTTTGGAAAGGGTCGTTCCTGCCGTTCCGCTAATCGGGCCTGGGCAAATCCTGCCGCCAGATTTGAAACTACCGGTTTTCGGTTGGTGCGGGTAGCACCGTGATGGCGGTAACGCTTGAACTTGACAAGTTGAAGACCTTCAACGGCCGAAAGGGACCCCTCCTGCTTATCATCATGGACGGCATAGGCATAGGCCGACGTGATGAGACAGATCCTGTCTATCTGGCAAATACCCCCACCCTTGACCACCTCTTTAATTCCCGCCTTTGTACCCGGCTTCAGGCCCACGGTCTTGCGGTTGGGCTGCCTTCCGACAAAGACATGGGCAATAGTGAGGTAGGGCACAACGCTTTGGGTGCAGGCAGGGTCTTTGATCAGGGCGCTCTTTTGGTGAACAATGCCATCAAAAGCGGTAAAATTTTCAAGAGTGATCTCTGGCGCCAAATCATTGATCGCGGTGTAGAAGGCGGAACCGTCCATTTCATAGGTCTTCTTTCCGACGGCAATGTCCACTCCCATATTGACCAGCTCTTTTCCATGGTGGATGCCTGTGCGGAGGCAGCGGTTACAACCCTTCGGGTGCATGCCCTCCTGGATGGCAGGGATGTGGGAGCGAAGTCTGCCCTTGACTATATTGTTCCGACCCAGGAGAAACTGAAGACCATCTCCCGGGAGAAGGGCGTGGATTATTGCATTGCATCCGGTGGCGGCCGTATGAAGGTAACCATGGATCGCTATAATGCAGACTGGAACATTGTGAAGAAAGGATGGGAGGCCCATGTCCTGGGCAAGGGACGATCCTTTCCCTCTGCCGAAGAAGCCATCAGGACTTTCTATGAAGAAGATGAGCGCATGACCGACCAGTATATGGACCCCTTTGTGGTGGTTGATGACGGGGGAAGACCCCTGGGCCCCATTGTGGACGGTGATGCCGTTATATTCTTCAATTTCAGGGGAGACCGGGCCATTGAAATATCCCGGGCCTTTATGGAAAAGGATTTTCATGGGTTTGAAAGGGGCCCCTTGCCGGAAATCATCTATGCGGGAATGATGGAGTATGATGGTGATACGCATATCCCTCCCAACTTTCTGGTGTCTCCGCCTGATATTGACCGTACGGTCAGTGAATATCTCTGCGCCGAAGGGATCAGAATGTTTGCCATATCAGAAACGCAAAAATATGGACACGTCACCTATTTCTGGAACGGAAACCGCTCAGGATATATTGATGCGTCCCTGGAGCGCTACGTTGAAATCCCCTCTGACAGGATTGAGTTTGACAGGGCCCCCAAAATGAAGGCTATAGAGATCAAGGAACAGACCATTGAAATGATGAAAACCGGGGACTACCGGTTCGGCCGTGTGAACTTTGCAAACGGGGATATGGTAGGCCACACCGGTGTTCTGGAAGCCACTGTAATTGCCGTGGAAACGGTTGATCAGTGTGTTGGTGAGCTTCTCAGCGTTATCGACGATCTGGGAGGGATTGCAGTGATCACCGCTGACCACGGAAATGCGGATGAAATATTCGCCAGAGACGAAAAAGGCAATAAAAAAATAAAGACCGCCCACACCCTCAACCCTGTCCCCTTTATTATTCATGATCCCGGTTATCAGGGTGAATATGAAATGGTTGAAATGGGGGATCAGGGCCTCTCCAATGTGGCCGCGACCCTTCTTAATCTCCTTGGTTATGAGAAAGTGAAGGATTACGACCCCTCTCTTATCCATTTTAAAAGGTGATGGTGTTTTCAATTTACCCACTCTGAAACCTTCTTTTTGACAGGACGACGCCATGCACCGCCGATGGGCTATTTTCGCCATAACTTCGTTCAACTTCTTCCTGTCCCAGTTCTACCGTTCCTCCAATGCCGTCATTGCACCACAGCTTCTTCAGGACCTGGGCCTGGACACCGCTGGTCTGGGTCTCATGTCCGCCGCCTTTTTCTATGCCTTTGCTTTTACCCAGATCCCACTTTCCATGCTTCTGGACCGTATCGGGCCAAGGAGGATGATGACAGGCCTTTCCTTGTTGGGGATAACAGGGGCCCTGATATTTGCCTGGTCCAATTCTCTGAACCAGGGGATTATTGGGCGGTCTCTGCTGGGGATTGGTATGGCGTGCAACTTGATGGGGACCTTCAAGCTTTTGACACTATGGTTCCCTTCCGGCAGTTTTGCCACGCTTTCCGGGGCAGTCTTTTCCATCGGATTTATTGGGAATATCGCCGCCACCACACCTCTTGTATTTCTGGTCCAGCGGCTGGGATGGCGTATGGCGTTTACCTCCATCGCCGGCATCAACTTTATTCTCGTGATTATGCTTTTTTGTGTTGTTCGCGATAAACCCTACCAGGGTTCCGGCCATGAGGATGCTCCTGGGAGTGTCCCTGAAACACCCAGGGTCCTCCCAAACATGAAGTTGCTTTTGAAAAACAGGGACTACTGGATTATCTCCCTGGGCACTTTTGTAGGTTACGGAAGTTTCGCAGCCTTTCAGACCCTCTGGGCAGGCCCCTATCTCATCGAGGTCATGGGGTTTTCTCCTTTTCATGCCGGGAATCTCCTCTTAATAGTGAATCTTGGACTTATCATTGGAAGCCCCATGTGGGGAGCCATGACTGACAGGGTCTTCAAAACGAGAAAATGGATTATTTTGCCTGGACTCTTTCTTTCGGCGGCTACCATGCTGGCCATTACAATGATCAACCCCGGAACTGCCATCCTCTTGCTCGCAACCCTTTTTTTCTTGTTTGGCCTGGTTCGTGCGTCAAACCTCCTCATGTATGCCCACATCAAGGAGCTTATGCCCCTGGACATGGCAGGTGCCGCCATGACAGGCATCAATTTCTTCACCATGATGGGCCCGGCTGTATATCTCCAGGGTTTGGGTCTGTTTATGCAAAGCCTCTATCCCCATGCATCGAGAGGGCCGGCAGCCTTTAATGCGGCTTTTGTCCTGTGCACCGTCACCCTTATTCTTGCTTCCCTCTTATACTTTGTCGCAAAAGACACAAAAAGGCCGGGGACCCTGAGAAAAGTCTAATGCCGCACATTGATTTTTAAAAGGAATGACCGCTATACTTAACCCTCAAGATAAGCCAAATAAACCACCGGGGATTCATGATGCTGTCTCCCTGCCATAAGCCCTTTGAGGTGACGCCATGCCGCTCAATGAACTACTCCCAAAGGCCGTAAAGCTTCATGGAAATAAAGAAGCTGTTGTATGTGGCAATGTCAGAATGAATTATGCCACACTTGCAGAACGCACATGGTCACTTGCCCGGGGACTGTTGGGATTAGGGCTGGAGCAGGGGGATCGTGTGGCCATCATTCATGAGAACTGCCATGTTTTTTTAGAGGCCTACTTTGCCGCAGCACATCTTGGGCTTATTCTTGTTCCCCTTAATTTCCGTTTATCCCAAAATGAACTGGTCATGATCCTGGATGACAGCCAGACGCGTGTGCTGATCGCCCAGCACAACTTTCAGGACAGGGTAGGGGGTCTTCCAGAACAGGTTCAGGGCCTTGAAAAAATCATTTGGAGCCACAGGCCCCTCACCGGCGAGAAGGAAGATAATATACTGGACTATGAACCCCTGCTTGCAGACCAGCAAAAATCACCCCCACCCCAGGGCGCTATTCAGGACGATGATGTGGCTCACCTCTACTATACGAGCGGCACAACAGGTCGCCCCAAGGGCGTTATGCTGACCCACAAGAATGTGAAAAGCCATGCCCTGGGAACCATCGCAGAGCTCCACCTGACGGACAGCGACCGCTGGTTTCACGTAGCCCCCCTCTTTCATCTGGCAGATGCCTGGGCGACCTTCGCCATCACTTGGGTAGGCGGTAAGCACGTCATTATCCCCACCTTTGATCCCCTTAAAACACTTCTTATGATCCAAGAGGAAAGGATCACCTTGAGCAACCTGATTCCCACCATGCTCAACATGATGGTCAACCAGCCGGAGGCGGACGCTTTCGATTTATCCAGCCTGAGGGTAATCTTGAGCGGTGGGGCGCCCATCGCACCTGAGGTAGTGCGCAGGATCATAGAGACATTCAAGTGTGACTACATCCAGACTTACGGAATGACCGAAACCAGTCCCTACCTGACACTCTCCATTCTCAAGGACCACCTCAAGGAACTTCCCTGGGAAGAACAACTTGTCTTCAAGGCCAGTACCGGCAGGGAATTCATCGGTGTCAGCCTGAAGGTGGTGGACGAACAGGGTAGCGATGTGGCCAAAAACAATCAGGAGGTCGGTGAAATCATTGTAAAGGGGGACACAGTAACCCCCGGGTACTGGAACATGCCGGAAGAGACCAGGAAGGCATTTCATGATGGGTGGCTTTACACCGGTGATCTTGCCGTCATCAATGATGAAGAGTACGTCAACATTGTGGATCGAAAAAAAGATATGATCATTACCGGTGGCGAGAATGTGTACTCCACCGAAGTAGAAAATGTCCTGTACATGCATCCGGACATTCTGGAGGCTGCAGTGATCGGAGTGCCTGACGACCACTGGGGTGAGGCTGTGATGGCCTGCGTGGTGCTAAAAACGGGCTCTCAAGTGAGTGAAGGGGAAATCATTTCCTTTTGCAAGGAACATGCGGCCCGTTACAAGGCGCCCAAAAACGTGGCATTCATGGACGCCCTGCCAAGGACCGGTTCCGGTAAGATCTTCAAAAAAGGGTTGCGGGATCATTACTTGAGATAAGGCATTGCGTGTCTTTCAAGGACCTTGATGATCGTCAGCAACGCCTCGTTCACGGGGGTGGGAATCCCGTACCGGCGACCCAGTTCGGTGACCTTGCCACCGAGCATCTCAATCTCAGTCTTACGTCCGGCTTCAATATCCTGGAGCATGGAGGTCTTTCCATGGGGTGAGAGGCCTTCCATGACCGTGTACCAGTCTTCAATATCCTTCTCCGACAGGTTCACCCGGGCCGCCTCTGCAAGGGCAATGACCTCCTTCATGGCCGCCCCCATAAGGGCCCGTGTCTCCCCGGATGTTTGAAAAACACCGTAGTTTGCCCGCATAAGGACCGAAACCGGGTTCATGCCCACATTCACCATGAACTTCCACCATAGGATACGCACCATGTCATCCGGCGTCTGCCAGGGAATTCCGGCCCCATCAAAAAAATCCTGAAGGTCCTTTACGCGCCCCGAAGGCACATGGTTGTCAGCCTCGCCAAAAAACAGTTTGCCCGGAGTAGAATAGGTCAGACGATTTCCTTCCCTGAGGGCATCAATGCCGACGGCTACGGCGTAGAGGACCCTGTCTTTTCCATAGACCTCGGCGATCTGCTCCTCGCTCTCTATGCCGTTCATCACCGACAGGATACAGGTGTTTTCGCCAATACCCTGCTTCATATCTTTTATCGCTTCCGGGAGGTGGTGGTGTTTTACGGCTACGATCAGGAGATCGAATGGCGTTTGTATATCCTCGGGTTTGATTACGGCAATGGGACAGTGTTTCCCATTGACAACAACCCCTGA
Source organism: Deltaproteobacteria bacterium (assembly GCA_019307805.1). Taxonomy (GTDB): domain Bacteria; phylum Desulfobacterota; class DSM-4660; order Desulfatiglandales; family HGW-15; genus JAFDIX01. The sequence continues at coordinate 6,895 of JAFDIX010000100.1, forward strand.
CCTTTTCAAACGATCGTACCGCTCTCCGGCTGCGATAAAAAAGATGCTTTCACCGTCCATTGCGTAGATCTTTTCGGCGTAGGCAGATCCCATGGCACCGGCGCCGATCACGGCAATTCTCTTGATGGGGGCTATCATTTTGCGATCCAATCCATGACCTCCCTTGATTTTTCCTGTGCTTTTTCCATGACTTCCTGCAGATCCAAAGTGAGAAGGCGCCTATCCTCCATTACCAGCCTGCCATGAATAATGGAATGACTCACATCGTTCCCCCGGGCCGCATAGACTACATGGGAGAAGGGGTTGTACATGGGCGTCAAATGGGGTTTATCCGTGTCCAGAATAATGACATCCGCTTTTTTACCGGGTTCCAGCGATCCGGTGATTGTATCCAGGTCCAATGCCCTGGCGCTCTCTATTGTCGCCATTTTCAGTACGGTGGGCGCATCCAGTACAGTCGGGTCCATGTTATCAAGCTTATGGAGTTTGGCGGCCATGTCCATTTCAGTGAAGAGATCAAGGTTATTGTTGGAAGCGCATCCGTCGGTGCCGATTCCGACGGTCATTTCAGCATCCAGCAGTTTGGGTACCGGTGAAACACCGGAGGCCAGTTTCATGTTACTCTCGGGCATGTGCACGGCCTTCACCCCGTGGCCTGCCAACAGTGCAATCTCTCTGTCATCCAGGTGGACACAGTGGTCTGCGATAAGATGGGGACCTGCAAGCCCCAGTGAGATGAGATGATCAACAGGGGAAACACCATACCTATTCTTCACTTCCTCAATCTCATTCAGGGTTTCTGCCAGGTGAATGATAAGCGGCACCTGGTATTTTTTTGCCAATGCATCGGCCCTTTGAAGCAGATCAGGGCTGCAGGTAAACAGGGCGTGGGGTTCCACTGCAATGGATATGAGGGGATCACTGGCCCATTTTTTGATGAGCGTCTCTGTATATTTGAAGCCATTCTCCAGTGACCCGTAATTTGGTGAATCAAAATCATATAGGACCTCACCCACAATGCTCCTCATCCCGGCATCCTTCGCAGCCCTTGCCACTTCGTCTTCAAAGAGATACATATCGCAAAAAGTGGTGGTGCCGGACAGTATCATTTCCGCGCAGGCAAGCATGGTCCCACGATAAACGAAATCGCCATCCATTTTGCTTTCAACCGGAAAAATATAGTTGTTCAGCCATTCCATAAGCGGCAAATCATCTGCGAGTCCCCTGAACAGGGTCATGGCGGCGTGGGTATGCCCGTTGATCAATCCAGGAAGGATCAGGCCTCCCTTGGCATCAATGGCCATTTTCGCATCCGGTACCCCCTCGGAAAGTGGACCTATCTGTGAAATACTATCCCCCACAATCCCCAGATACCCCTTATTAATAACTGCGTTTTCCTGGTTCATTGTCAGAACAGTTCCATTTGCAACAACGATGTCAAAAATCGCCATCCCTATCTCCCCGGTTTAAGACCTATGTGAAAGCTGAAAATCATAACCATTTCCCTTTGGCTTCATTCCCGGTCCGGCAAAGCGGCGATGATCTTCTCCCAAAGAAGACCGAGCCTTGTTCCGGCCTCATCGGCGGTTTTGATAATATTTTCAAGGGAGACCTTTTCCATGCAATCCGGCAGATTCACATTGGTAATAACGACAATTGCCAGGATCTTCATCCCGCAATGAACCCCCGCAATCACTTCGGAAACGGTGGACATTCCAACCGCATCTGCACCGATCATTTTAAGGAAACGTGTCTCCGCAGGGGTTTCCAGGCTGGGGCCGACAAGGCTTACATAAACCCCCTCCCGAAGCAGCATGCGCTCTTCAAGGGCCTTTTCCCTGGCCAGGGATATGAGATCAGGGTCATAGACCTGGACCATATCCGGAAACCGAGGGCCGAATGAATCCAGATTGGGTCCGATCAAGGGATTGTTGCCGGTAAGGTTGATATGATCCGCAACGACCATCAGTTCTCCGGCGTGAAACAATGTGTTGAGACCGCCGGCTGCACTGGAAATGAGGAGGGTGTG
>JAFDIX010000626.1 GCA_019307805.1 Deltaproteobacteria bacterium
GGCAATATAGACTAAATACCATTGGCCATCCCCCTTTTCTAAAGGGGGATTGAGGGGGCAATATAGACTAAATACCATTGGCCATCCCCCTTTTCTAAAGGGGGATTGAGGGGGATTTTTTTTCGAAAAGCCTAATGAACTACGCCGCCGCAAGCAGCGGGGTATCTTCAAAGGCACTGAACGCCCCAAGGGGCGGGGAATATAACCCCTAAGTTATTGAAATACAAACAATTAAATGCTCTCCTTAATATGATGACCTTCAAGCGACTCAACAAAACCCATATCAGAGACCTCAAGTCCATGGTCTCCCCGGATCGATTCTCAACAGGGGAGTCCAATCTCGATCTGCATGCCAAGGACCAGTCCCGTCACAAACCATGCAGGCCCGAGGCCGTAATGTGGCCTGCCACAAGGGATGAGGTCAGCGGGATCCTGCAATACGCCGACAACAATCGCATCCCTATAACGGGTTGGGGTTCCGGGAGCAGCCTGGAGGGGAACCCCATTCCCGTGAAGGGGGGGATCGTCCTGGATTTTTCCCGGTTGAACCGCATCCTGGACCTCAGGGTGGAAGATTTTCAAGCGGATGTGGAACCGGGCGTCATTTACCAGGATCTCAACAAGAGTCTCAGGCACCAGGGGCTGTTCTTTCCGCCCGACCCGGGCGCAAGGGCGACCATTGGGGGGATGATCGCCAATAACGCCAGCGGCACCAGGACGGTTCGCTATGGATCCACCAGGGACCACGTCCTCAGGTTATCTATGGTCCTGGCAAACGGCCAGATCCTGGAGGTGGGAAGCCGTGTGTCCAAGAGTTCGAGCGGATATGATCTCCTCCATCTCCTCATCGGGTCCGAAGGAACCCTGGGGATGGTGGTGGAGGCCACCCTGCGGCTCGTGGGTTTGCCCGAGGCCTATTCCGCGGCCATCGTCACATTTTCTTCCGTGGATGCGGCCGGCGGGGCCGTATATGAAATCATGCGAGCGGGCCTTGATCCCGCTGCACTGGAAATGCTGTCACCGGAATGCATTGAACTCATCAATCGCGAAGAGGATCTTGGGCTGGCGGTCTCCACGACCCTCTTCATGGAATTTCACGGACCCGGTAAAGGCCAACTGGCGGAAACTCTGGACATGGCCCGGGAAATCTGCCATGAGAAGGGATGCGGCGAATTCCCATGAGAAGGGATGCGGCGAATTCAGGCTCGGCCTGGAAAGGGAGGAGCGGGACCGTTTTCTCAAGGCCCGGCATGAACTGGGGGAGATGATTATCCGAACCCATCCTGATCGGGCACCCATCTCCCTGGACGTGGCCGTGCCCATCACCGCCTACCCCGTCCTGATCGCCCTGGCCAGAAAAGAAGCGGAACAGAGCGGCATTCCCGGGTATATTTTCAGCCACGCCGGAGACGGCAATATCCACCTCGTCTTCATGGGCAAACGGGATGATCCGGACGAGTGGGCCCGGATAGATCAGGTCGACGATCGCATGGTATCCAAGGCACTGGAACTGGGCGGCACAGCCACGGGAGAGCATGGCGTGGGCCTGGGGAAAAAGAAATTCATGGCAGCCGAGCATGGAAAAAGCCTGGAGTGGATGAAACGCATCAAGTCCCTCTTTGATCCCAATGGGATACTCAACCCCGGAAAGATATTTCCCTGATGGAAGAATATACTAAAGTCGCCATACTGGATAACGAGATTGAGGCACGCCTGCTGGACTCTGTTCTCACGGAGAGAGAAATTCCCCATCTTATGCGGTCCTATCATGACACCGCCTACGACGGCCTCTTTCAGACCCAGAAGGGGTGGGGTAACGTAAGCGCGCCGGACTCCTGCCACCAGGAAATCTCGGAAATTCTGGCGGATCTACGGGAAGATGCGCGCATTTCGGTGAATGGGGAGACCGAACCAAAGTAAAGGAGCGAAGTATGCTGGAAGACAGGATAGTCTATGTAAACGGCGAGTACGTGCCATGGAATCAGGCCACGATCCATCTCATGAGTCACAGCGTCGGCCGTGGTTCCGCTATCTATGAAGTCATGAGCCTCCATCACACCGCGGACGGCCCGGCGATCTTCCGCCTTGATGCCCATGCGGAACGCTTCTTTAAAACCGCGGAACTCCTTCATATGCAACTGCCCCTGTCTCCCCGGGAATTTCAGGATGCCGTAATGGAAACCGTCAGGCGCAACGGGCTGAAAGAGGGGCTTATCAAAACCATTGCCTTTTACTCCCAGCTGTCCTGGGGAGTCGTCCCGGCCGATACCACCCTGGGCCTCTCCCTGTTTGCCCTCAATCCGAAAGAGGAACTGGGAGGTCTCACTTTCCCCTCTGATGAAGGGGCCACCCTCGCCATCTCCAAATGGCGCAAGCTCGACCCGGGAACCGTACCGGTCGAGGCCAAGGTGGCAGCCCACTATATCAACGGCATGATGGCGCGAAAAGAGGCCGCGGACCGCGGATTTGAGTTCACCCTCCTTTTGGATACCCAGGGATTCCTGGCAGAGGGAAGCACGGAATCCATCTTCCTGGTGAAGGACGGCACGCTCATGACCCCATCTCTGGGCACGATTCTGGACAGCATTACCCGCAAATCCGTTCTTGAAGCGGCCCCGGCCCTTGGCCTTAAAATCCGGGAGGAACGTATTCCGCCGGAAACACTCTACGAGGCAGAGGAGATTTTCCTTTCCGGTACCCCCATGAAGGTTCTCCCCGTAAAGAAGGTCGAGGATCGGGTGATCGAAGGGACCCCCGGGCCCGTGAGCCGAAAGTTTGCCTCCCTGTTGAAAGATATCGTGGCCGGCAAAGACGAGCGCTTCAAGGAGTGGCTCTTCCCTATAACCTAGAAAAATCCGCTGCTAGAATGGCAATGTTACGCGCGTTTAGAATACCTTTGAAACCGGAGGTGCCGTGAGGATTATCTTCTTTGCAGGAAAGGGCGGTGTGGGAAAGACCAGCGTGTCGGCCGCCACGGGGATCAGGGTCGCAGAGATGGGGCACCGGACCGTGGTCATGTCCCTGGACGTGGCCCACAGCCTTTCGGACATCTTTGATCTGGACAGGGACCTCCTGGATGTCAACAGGGGAATGCCCGTCAAGGTGGACAAAAACCTGTGGATCCAGGAACTGGACATCCAGGAAGAGATCACCAAGAACTGGGGCGACATCCACCAATACCTCTCCCTCCTTCTCAACACCACGGGGCTGGATGAAATACTGGCCGAGGAACTGGCCATCCTGCCGGGAATGGAAGAGGTGAGCCTCCTGCTCTACATCAACCAATACGTACAGAAGGCCGAGTATGACGTCATTATTCTGGACTGTGCCCCCACCGGTGAGTCCCTCAGGTTCATAAGCATTCCCACGACCCTGGAGTGGTATATCAAGAAAATTCTCAAAATGGAAAGGGCCCTTGCCAAATATGTGGGACCCATTGCCAAACGCGTCTATGACGTCCCCATTCCCGGGGACGACTACTTTGATGCCATCGAGTCCCTCTTTAAACGTCTCAGGGGGGTCGATAAAATACTGGCGGACCCCCGGATAACCTCGGTGCGATTGGTGGCCAACCCGGAAAAGATCGTTCTCAAGGAGACCCAGCGGGCATTCATGTATTTCTGTCTCTACAAGATGAACATCGACGCCATCATTATGAATCGCCTGCTCCCTTCCGATGTCAAGGATGTCTATTTCCAGGATTGGAGAAAAAACCAGGCCAAGTACCTGACACGGGCCGAAGAGTACTTCAACCCCATCCCGGTCTTTCCGGTTAATCTCTTCAGAGGCGAAGTACTGGGTTATGATCGCCTCAAAATTTTGTCCGATCAAATCTATGGAAAGCAAGATCCCCTGCAACGTTTTTTCAAGGGGGAACCCTACGATCTGGTCAAGGAAGACGGCGGCTATTGCCTGAGGATGAATCTGCCCTTTATCGCCAAAAGGGACGTG
>JAFDIX010001026.1 GCA_019307805.1 Deltaproteobacteria bacterium
AGAGAGGGTGTAGCTGGCATAAATGGGATAGTGGGCGAAAAGGATGGAGCAGAAGAGAAGAAGTGCCGTACCAATATTCTGGACAGTACGCACATCATTGATCTGTTTCATTTTGAAAATCTCCAGGAAGGAAGGCCCCCCGAGGATGGGGACCGTATTGATGAAGCCCGCAATGGAGTGGGCAAAGATGAGCACCCAGATGAGAAGCATGCCTGCGTAAACATCCTCGGTTTTGAAATGCCGGGCCGTAAAATTCAGGGAAAACCCGCGCCTGAGTCGATATTTGAAAAATGCCAGAAAGGGCAGATCCTGTTCCGGCCAGATGGCCCTTTGACGTCCATAGACAAAAAGAAAGGCCGCAATCGCAGCCGTCCCGAATATGACCTGCAGGACCAACACCTGCTGCCAATTCAATGTCCTTATGAAGGGGTTGCCGTCAAGCCACAACCGTTGTCCCACCATGACATAGGTGCTGCCCACATCCCAGACCGTGCCCACGAGGAGCAGGGCAATGGTACCGGTTCGTGAAAGAACGATGCGTTTAAGACGATACATTTTCACTAATACTCGGAGGGCATTTCTTTGAGTTGGGCAAGGGAGAAGACCGGGCCGTCTTTGCAGACATACTGATCGCCAATATTGCATCGGCCGCACATGCCGATTCCACACTTCATGCGCATCTCCAGTGAGAGGATATCTCCAGTGAGAGGATAATCCTTTCAGGCGGGAAACCCAGTTTCTCCAACACAGGCTGGGTAAATTTAATCATAATGGGCGGTCCGCAGACGATGGCAATGGTATCCTCGGCGCTGGTAATCTTCTCTTCCGTAATGGAAGGAACAAAGCCGACATTGTACTTCCAGTCCGGGTCATCTGTGGCATCCACAGTAATATGCATCTCAAGATCGTCTCTTTTCTCCCATTCTGCCAGTTCATCCCGGTACAGCAACAACCCCGGCGACCGGGCCCCATATACAACTTTGATATCCTTGAACCGTGACCGATTATCCGGATGGATCATGTAAACGATACTGGATCGAAGGGTAGTGAATGCAAATCCCCCGCCTACGATGACGACATTCTTCCCTTCCATTTCCTCCCAGGGATACCAGTTCCCCATGGGACCCCGAAGCCCCATTACCTCTCCCTCATTCATATTGTGCAGGTGGGTCGTGACCAGGCCGACCCTGTTCACGGTGAACTTTACAAACCCCTTTTCCGTGGGGGAAGATGCGATTCCAATGGGAATTTCGCCCTTTCCTGCCACGGAGAGTTCCCCGAATTGTCCGGGAATATAGGCATACTTCTCTTCATCTTCCGGGTTGAGGAACACCAGTTTGAAGGTCTTCAGGTTCTTGTCTTCGGTTTCCGTAATTATTTCATCGATACGCACGGGATAGGGTAAATAAGGATTTTCCAAAAGATCACCCTGGTCCAGAAGTCATTTCTTTGGATAATGACCGTCAATAATTATTTTTTCTCAAGGCACTATTAACCCAGTGCTATGCTCCAGGATTGTCTTTCACGAAATAGTTCGCAAAAGGGCCGGTAGGGGGGCCTTTCACAGAGACCCAACTCCAAATTCACCAAGTGCCATTACCACGCCCCCGACCCCGAACCATTGAACCGTGCAGGCACAGAAGATGTACCTTGCTTATGCCGATGCTCTTCTGGGGCTGCACCGTAGAGACGCATGGGATCGGTGCCGTTCTATGGAATGCCGGACAAATAGTTGGGTTCTGTGAGAGACCCCCCTGCCGGCCATCTAAATAAATTCAGGGATAAGGTGTCAGCCGTACTCATTCATGAGTACAAAAACGTCCCTGATGTCGATGTTCACCGGACAAGCCTGCACACAACGCCCGCAGCCTACACAGGCTACACCGTTACCATACTTATCCACATAGTATTTCAGCTTATGCATGAATCTCTGCCTGACCCGCGAGGCCTTTTTGTCCCTGGGATTGTGGCCGGAGCCGTGCAGGGTAAAGAGCGGGAACATACATGCATCCCAGTTTCTGATTCTGTCCCCTTCCTTGCCCAGGATCTCGTCCTGGAT
>JAFDIX010000627.1 GCA_019307805.1 Deltaproteobacteria bacterium
AGGCTTGGCCGTAAATCTTGCGGATGACCACCGTCAACTTGGGCACTGTGACGAGCGAGAGCGCGTTCATCCAGTTAATGATCTTCCCCGTTATTTTCCTGCGCTCTCCTTCTTTTCCAACCAAAAAGCCGGGTGTATCTACCAGTGTGATAATCGGAATATTAAAAGAATCGCAGAGTACTAAAAAACTTGTGATTTTGTCACAGCAATCGGCATCAAGTGCACCGGCGCCGTGCAAAGGGGTATTTGCGACAAGCCCGATACTTTGGCCATCAAGTCTGGCAAAAGCAGTTATACATGGACGCCCAAATTTTGCTTTCACCTCGAAAAGCTCACCACCATCAACTATGGCTTTTGCAATCCTTTTAATATCGTAAACTCGATTTCGCTGTTCAGGCAGGTACTCCAGGACATGAGGTAACTCCTTGCCCGAACCTTTTAAAACCTCTACTTGAGATGGAACCTCACCTGATTGAGAGGGGAGATAGCTAAGGAATCTTTTTGCGATATCCATGCATTCTTCCTCGGTTTCTCCCACAGCATCCACACCCCCCCAGTTCATCAGGGGACATGTCTTCACCGGTTGCAATTTGGGTCACTTTTGGACTGGAGACGGCCATGACCGCTCCTTTCAACATGACACTGATGTCCGACATGGCCGAGTACCAAGAAGAACTTCCATAGCATGGTCCTAAGAGAACAGAAATCAAGGGAGATTCTCTCAACCGCTGATATTGTAACGGGTTTTGTCCCCCTTGCCCCATCCCCAGGGGCCCCATTGTATCCGGTATGCGGGCCCCTGTGGATTCACTCAGGAATACCAAAGGTAGGCCCTTCTCGCAGGTGAGGGATCGCATGTATTCAATCTTTTTCATATTGGTGGCAGAGCTGGAGGCACCCAGAATGGTCATATCATTAGCTACAGTGCCTACAGGTCTCCCCTCCACGAGGCCGAATCCGATGATCTTCCCATCCGTGGGAGTGCGTTCCGCCATACCGGGGATGGCTGAATGTGTAAAGAGCCCTAATTCTTGAAATGTGCCAGGATCAAAGAAGTAGTCGATCCTCTCCCGAACATTGAGCTTGCCCGCGGTCTTCCGAGCATTTAGCCTTTTTTCTCCACCCATGCCGAGTTGGTGCCTTTTCTTTTCCTGGAAAAGCCTCATTTTTTCATTGTGGGTCATTATCCTTTACCTTTCTAACCGATACCACTTAGAAACGGCCTTTTTTCTGCTTCAGGTAAACTCTGGCATTCCTGCCTAATGTGTTCTTAAGAAAAACCCATGCCTTTTGCTTAAGGACCAGTCAAGGCCCGACAAATCTCAGACCAAGCTGGGAAGCCACGTGCTCAACCACGGAAATATCATGAGAATCAACCCATAAATGATTCCCACCAGAAAAAAGAGCGGGAAAATGGCTCTGATAACGTTATGGGCCGGTTCTTCGGCTATGGCTGCTGCTGTGTATGTCCCAACGCAGACAGGCGGTGTGAGAAGGCCCAGGCCCACAAAAGCGGTAAATACGACCATCAGGTGGAGGAGGTCTATCCCGAGGGCCACGGCAATAGGCGCAAAGATGGGCAGAGTCAGGTACATGATGGGGACGACCTCTATGAATGTGCCAAGGATCAATACTACAATGCCGCAGGCTATCATGAACAGAATTGGCGTGACGCCAAGGCCAAGTATCCCGTCAATCAGTTTATGGGGAAATCGGGTGTAGGTCAGTGCCACGGATAGGAACGTTGCGGTTGCAATAATAGCGAAGATCATGGAGGTAATCGCGGCAGTGCTTTTCAAGGCAGTCCAGAGTCCCTTGAGTGTTAGCTCACGGTAGATAAAGAAGCCCACGAGGACAGCCCAGACACCGGCCACCGCCGCAGATTCGGTGGGCGTGAGGAGGCCGCTGTAGATACCACCCAGAATCAGGACCGGCGTCATCAGGGCGGGCCAGGCCGCATAGACACTCTGAATGAATTTGCGCCAACCGGCGCGTGGGGTTTTTTCCATATGACGGCACTTAAAAAGGACTACCAGTATGAGTAATCCGCCGAACACAAAGGCAGGCAAAATCCCGGCGGCAAAGGCCTCTGCCACATTTGCGCCGGTTATGGCACAAAAGATGATCGCTCCATTGCTGGGAGGGATCAGGACATCCAGGAAACCCGAGCAGGCGGCTAATGCAGCCACAAAGGGCCTGGGGTAACCTTTCTCTACCATGATGGGCACCATGATTGTGCCTACGGCAACGATGGCGGCAAGGATTGAACCGCACAGTGCACCGAAAAATCCCATGGTCAGGACCATGGCAATGCCAAGGCCACCCCGCCAGTGCCCGACAGCGTTTGTGAAGACATCCACCAACCGACGAGCCATGCCCCCCTCCACCATAACCATCCCTGAAAAGATAAAGAGCGGAATGGCAAGCAGGATATACTTGGTAATCGAATCAAAGGTAACCTGGGTGAGGAGACTCCAGGGCAGTTTCAGGGCATTAATAACCACAAGGCTTCCTGAAAGGCTAAAGACCAAGAAGATTGGCACAGAGATGGCGAGAGTGACGACACCCAAGGCTACAGATAGATATATCACTATGCAGCCTCCTTGACGAGGTTGATGAGCGTCAATAACTCCTGCAGCAGAAGCTCAACGGCAAACAGGACCAGCAGGCCGAAGCCGACAGGGAAGGCCAGATAGCTTATCCAGACCGGAAAGATCAACTCTCCCTGGATCTCAAAGCCCATCTGGAAGTAGTATCTGACCGCAATCACTCCTGCAATAAGAAACTGGACGGCCACAGCTACAACTATCGAATAGACAATGATCAGAAGAAGGGAACGCGCCTTACCCTTGAGCCGCTCAGGGAGAATCTCCACAGTGATGTGCTTTTTGAGTTTCAAGAGAACACCCATCATCGGAAAGACGATGAAAGGTACAAGGAGACGGGGGATCTCTTCCATGGACGCCTGGCTCTCCCCAAATACGTAACGGCTCACGGCTTCCGAGAAGATGGAAAGAACATCCAACCCGATGATAGCGGCGGCAAAGCCTAAAATGGCCTTTGACAGCACTCCGGTTATTTTTTGGTAGTACCCTAATACCTTTTCCATAGGACATTTTCCTCACCCGAAGGTCAGGTGCCTCGCCGGGACCGTTTTTAGCGGGCTGCCCGAGAAGCATCTGACCACCGGACAGCCGAACCGCACCAGTTCCTATTCATTTCCGGTGAACTTCTTGGCAGCCTCATATAGGGCCGGATCAATCTT
>JAFDIX010000101.1 GCA_019307805.1 Deltaproteobacteria bacterium
TTGTCTTCGTGCTTTCCGGGAATCAAGCCCTCTGTCCCACCCTCTACAATAAAAAATGAGGGCCCTTCCGGGGTAGCCGCCAGGATGGTATAGAGGTCTGCCACACCTCCATTGGTGATAAATTGTTTTTGTCCGTTGATCTTATATCCCTTGATATTACCATCATCATCCAGTACCCGTTCCGCCTTGGTCTTAAGGGCCTGCACATTGGACCCTGCTTCCGGTTCCGTCACCCCGTAGGCAACGATCAGGCCCTGCTCGGCAATTTTCTCTATATACTTGTTTCTCTGTTCCGGTGTGGCACCCACCATGATCGGGTCCATGCCCAGGCATATGGCCAGGAACGATGTCGCTACAGCCAGATCCATCTTGGCCATTCTTTCCGAGACAATGGCAATGTCGGTGGTGCCGGCGCCCAACCCGCCATATTCTTCAGGAATGAATATGAGATGCAGGGCCACCTCCGGGCTCAGCATAAACCGAATGAGTTCCATTGGGAAATCCCCGTCCCTGTCCATTTCCAGTTTAGTCTCCAGAGAGAGTCTTTCCCTTTCCAGTTTGGATATGGTCTCCAGGACCATGGCAAGCATTTCAGGGTCCATCCTGCCTTTTCCGCTCATAAATATTCCCCCTTATCAAAATATTAAAACCACAGGTTTAAAAATGTTGAATATGGCGGTCGGCATATTTCTTTTCATTCGCCGCGAGTTTTTCTTATTATTTTTCCTTCCAGACCGGGGCCCGCTTTTCCAGAAAAGCAGATACCCCCTCAATGGCATCGGTCATTGTGGCGTTTGCTGAAATGACCTCTTTGGCATAGTTATAGGCCGGCCTGTCAGCCATGTGTATCTGCTGATAAAAGGCCTGTTTCCCGATACTCAGGGGGAGCAGGCTGTATTGGGCGATCTGCCCGGCCAGTTGCCGGGTCTCCCCGTCCAGTTCACCTTTGGGAACCACCCGGTTTATCAGGCCGTAATCCACGGCTGTGGCGGCACTGATGAACTCCCCGGTAAGAAGCATTTCCAGTGCCCTTTTACGCCCTACCGCCCTGCTGAGAGGAACCATGGGGGTGGAACAAAAGAGCCCGATTTTTACCCCGGGTGTTGCGAACTGGGCACCTTCTTCAGCCAGGGCAAGGTCACATGCGGCAACCAGCTGGCAGCCTGCTGCAGTGGCAATGCCTTGCACCTGGGCAATCACCGGCTGGGGAATGTCCTGAATCAACATCATGAGGTCCGTGCAGGTTGCGAAGAGTTGGCGGATATCCTCGATATCCTGGTTCAGGATTTCGTTCAAATCATGGCCCGCACAAAAATGCTTCCCAGCCCCTTTGACAATGACCACCTTGGTATGTCTATCCCTGCCTACCTCTCGAATGCAGGACGATAATTCCTCCAACATTTCCAAAGAAAGGGCATTGTGCTTCTTGGGCCGATTCAAAGTAAGGACCCCGATCCTTTCGCGCTCTTCATAGGTTATGGTACCGTAGTCCATGGGTAACTCCATTTCCGGGCTGTAGCCGTTCACGGGTTCAGGGTTCAGCTTCCGAATCACTCGATTTCAGAGCGGAATGCTATCATATATGAATACAGCATGCATCATAATTCGGTTTTTCCTTGACCTCCGGCGACCCTAAAACTACATTGCCCCATAGTTAAGACTCGGGTTTAGAGGGCCCGGCCTTGGATTAGCCCTGGAAGGGCATTGTTTTCAGAAATTTCAAGTGCCTAAAGTGTTCGAGTAATGGAGGACTTGGCGTGACACCTTTTAGTACGGAACAGAGAACATGTACCGTGGGAGGCATCACTTTTGGCGGACAACCGGGAGAACATCCCACCGTCCTGGTCCCCTCTATCTTCCAAAAAGGGGACAGGGTATTTGAGGGCGCAAAAAGGAAAAAGGGGTTCAACGAAAAACGCGCAAAGGACCTCCTGGGCATGGTGGAAAGGCTCTCAACGGAGACGGGACTCCCCTGCATGGCAGACATCGTGGCCAATTCCGGTGAAGAGTTCAGGACCTACATCGATTTTTTGTGTGATGTCAGTGAAATGCCCTTCTGCATCGACGCCTGGACCATGAAGGCAAAATTAGAGGGTGCCGCCTATTGCGCTGAAAGGGACCTCCTGGACCGCATGTTCTACAACAGCCTGACCGTCTGGGAGAAGGACCTGGACACCGAGATCAGAGAAATTCACGGGCTTGGTGTAAAACACGTGCTCCTTGTGGCTTTTGACGAGACAGACCCCATGCCGACAGGGCGCATTCCGGGAACCCAGCGTCTCCTGGATGCCATCGACAGGGCGGGGGCCCGGTTCGACAGTGTTTTTGTGGACACATCCGTCATGAACACACCTGCCGTAGCCATGTGTTCACAGGCCAACAAGCTCATCAAAGAGAAGTGGGGATTCCCCTGTGCCAGTGCCCCATCAAACGGTTCCTACATGTGGAAGGCCGCCCGGGAGATGTGGGGATTCAGGGGGTGGTCCGGCATGGATGCGGCACTTGAGGCTTTGGCCGCAACCACATATCATGATATGATATTTTCCGGTCCCATGGCCGGATCCGACAGGATATTTCCTGCCGTGGCCATGGCCGATGCCTTCACTGCAACATGGGCCTTCACGGAATCGAATACACTGCCCGCATTGGAAAGCCACCCTCTGCACAAACTCTTCCCCGAATTTGTGGAACAACTCCGGGGACATATGACCTGATGCCCTTGAAGAGAGGCCAACCCATCCCCGGGTATCGGTCTGCCTCTTGGGCATAACCATTTTTCAGTAGGAGCGATGATATGACCACGATGACCCCCAAGGAACGCATTGCGTGCTTCTTCCGTAGAGAGCCCATAGATGTCATGCCCTGTTTCAGCGGTATGGGCATGGTCACCCTTCATGCAATCAAACAAATGGGAATACGGTTTCCCCAGGTCCACAGCTCTGCCGAATATATGGCGGGTTCAGCGCTCACCACGGCCGAGATGTTTGATTTTGACGCGGTAATCGTCCCCTTTGACATGTGTTCCGTACCTGAGGCCCTGGGCAGGGGTGCCAGCCTCTATGAAGAGGCCGATGATATACTGTACCCAACCGTCCCTTCGAAGTGGACGTCATTCGATGAGGTACAAATCTCAGAAGACTATCTGAGCAGTGGGAGAATGCCCCTGGTGGATGAGGCCATTGAAATACTCAAATCCAGAACAGAAGGAAGGCTTGCCATCGGCGGTTGGGTGCTGGGGCCCTTCACCATGGCAGGACAGCTCATGGAACTGGACGTTCTTCTCAAGGGCGTCAAGAAGGACACGGAAAGACTCGAGGACTTTCTCTCCAAGATGACCGATCTGGTCATTCGCATCGCCCGGCATTATCAGGAGCAAGGGGTCCTTTACATGAATATTCGGGAGATGGGAACGGGCACGGATATCATCTCCCCCAGAATGTGGAGGTCCCTGGTACAGCCCAATCTTCAAAAGATCTTTCAGGCCCTGGAATCGCCCAACATTCTGCACATCTGCGGGTCCACCGATCTTATCATTGAGATGATGAATGAGTGCGGGGCAGATGCCATCAGCGTGGATCAGAAAAACAACGTGGCGGAAACCCGCAAAAAGCTCGGCAATGACATCCTCCTGCTGGGGAACTTCAATCCCTATGAAACGCTTGTGGAGATGGATGCCTCGGAAGTGGAAGGGGTGATCAAGGATTGTATTGACCAGGGGGTGGATGCGGTCTGGCCCGGGTGTGACATCTGGCCGGAGGCCAAGGAAGAGAATCTACTGGCCTATGTAAAGGCCCTCAGGGATCACGGTAAAAAACCGTCTCCTGCGGTAGGGAGGAGTCAGGGATAGACCTGTTTGTCGACCAAACTTTAACCCGATCTTTTTTCTTAGTGGAGGAACAGACACATGGGAAAGGAAGAAATTCGTGATGGGTTGCTGAAAGACCTCAGCGACGGTGTTGTGGATTACGATGAGGACAAGGTGAGAGAGGCGTCCCAGAAGGTACTCGACGAAGGCTTAAATGCCTATGACGCTGTCATGAACGGCCTTGCCTTGGGCATGGAGATTGTTGGAGATCTTTATGATAAACAGGAATATTTTGTTCCGGAATTACTTCTCTGTGCAGATGCCCTATATGCCGGACTGGATATCCTGAAACCCCATATCAATGCGGAGGACCTGGGAGATTCCCCCAAGGGCCAGGTAGTCATTGGGACCGTGCAGGGCGACGTCCATGATATTGGGAAAAACATTATTAAAATGATGTTTGAAGTGGCCGGTTTCACTGTAAACGACCTGGGCCGGGATGTTCCCCTTGAAAAATTCGTAGAAGAGCAGCTTCGCACGGATGCTGAAATCGTTGCCCTTTCAGCCATGATGACAACAACGATGATGGGAATGAAGAAAGTGGTTCAACTGATCAAGGAGAAAAATCCCAATGTCGCCATTATGCTTGGAGGGGCTCCCTTGACCAAGGATACCGCAGACCTCTTCGGGGCTGACGGATATGCGGATTCGGCCGGAAACGCTGTGCAAGAGGCCATAAAGATGATATCGCGCCTCCGGGAAATACAAAACCGCTAGGCGTTCATGTTCAAAGTTGGGAAGAAGGACTTACATGATG
Organism: Deltaproteobacteria bacterium; assembly: GCA_019307805.1. Lineage (GTDB taxonomy): Bacteria > Desulfobacterota > DSM-4660 > Desulfatiglandales > HGW-15 > JAFDIX01. Next base: position 4,623 of record JAFDIX010000101.1, read on the forward strand.
AGCCCGAAAGAAAGTGTCAAAATCATTTTCCAGCCCTCCGGCCGGAGAGGTGAAGTTGAAAAAGGGATAAGCATTATCGAGGCCGCCCGCCGGATCGGTGCTGATATTGAAGCGCTTTGCGGTGAAAAGGGGGTCTGCGGTAAATGCAAAGTACGTATCGAAGAAGGGGTCTTTGAAAAATACGGCATTCGATCGCGTCATGACCACGTCAGTGAATGGCAGGAAGAAGAAGAAAAATTCATAGAAAGCCAGGAGAGGGAGGACGGATACCGACTCGGCTGTTGTACAAAAATCACCGGCGATCTCCTGGTCTTTGTCCCGGAAGAATCGAGGGCGGGGAAGCAGGTGGTCAGTAAGGCCGCAAGGGATATCCCCATTTCCAGGGATCCGGCGGTGAAACTCTATTATGTGGAGGTCAGCGCACCCAACATCCAGGACCCTACCGCCGACTTCGAACGGGTCCTGGGCTACATCAAGCAGCAATACGGCCTCCAGGACCTTCGCATTGACTACTACGCCCTGAGGGATCTCCCGGGCTGTCTCCGGGAAGGGAAGTGGAAGGTAACGGCCGCTATCTGGATGGATAAAGAGATTATCCGAATCACCCCGGGCAGGGTCCAAGACTATTACGGGCTGGCCATTGATATTGGTACCACCACGGTGGCGGCCTATGTTTGCAATATGGTCACTATGGAGGTGGTGGATACGGTCTCCATGATGAACCCCCAATGCAAGTACGGGGAAGATGTGATGAGCCGCATCACCTACCATATGAGCAATGAAGACGGACTGGCCCGAATGCGCCGGGACATCATTGACGGGCTCAACAGCCTCGTTGCCCAGGCCTGCAGGGAGTCACTCTCTTCTTCTGGAGAGAGCCACCAAATCCCCCTTGAACCTCAGGACATTTTGGATGTCACCATTGTGGGGAATACCGTCATGCATCACATTCTCCTCGGGATCAACCCGGAGTTTGTGGGGCTTTCCCCGTTTCCACCGGTGATTCACAAGGGATTGGATATCAAGGCAAGAGATCTCGGTATTGGGATAAACCCCTCCGCCTTCGTACATGTGCTCCCCATCGAGGCGGGCTTTGTGGGCGCTGACAATGTGGGGGTTCTCCTCGCCGAGGGGCCACATAAAAAGGAAGAAGTGCAACTCATCATCGATATTGGGACCAACGGCGAACTGGTTCTCGGAAACAGAGAAAAACTTATTTCATCCAGTTGTGCAACAGGGCCGGCCCTTGAAGGGGCTCAGCTCGCTTTTGGGATGAGGGCTGCCCCGGGGGCCATTGAGAGAATCACGATCGATCCGGTGACCCATGAAACGGATTATAAGGTGATCGGCAGGGATGCCTGGAAAAGCTATTCCAAACCGGAAGAAATGCAGACCAAAGGAATATGCGGATCCGGCATTCTGGATGTGCTGGCCGAACTCTATTGTGCCGGGATAGTATTGAAGAGCGGAAGATTCAACCCGGAGCAGAAGTCAAAACGGTTTCGAAAGAATCCCAACAACGATCAGCCTGAATTTGTGATTGCCTGGGCCGAAGAGACAAGCATCGGCAAGGATGTGGTCGTCACCCAGAAGGACGTTCGCCAGATCCAGCTGGCAAAGGGGGCACTTTACTGCGGGTGCAAGCTGATGATGCGCCGCCTGGGCGTTGACAGAGTGGACAAAGTGAAGATCGCCGGTGCTTTCGGAACCCATGTGGACCGGGAAAAGGCCTTGATTATGGGGCTTTTCCCTGATTGCGAAACGGAAAAAATTATCTCAGTGGGGAACGCAGCGGGTGATGGTGCAAGGGCGGCTCTTCTGGATCGCGCTAAGAGAGAAGAGGCCAACTGGGTGGCCAGAAACGTTGAATACCTTGAATTGACTCTGGAGCAGGACTTCCAGCAGGAGTTCATGCAGGCCATGCACATTCCCCATATGAAAGACACATTTCCACACCTTGTCGGCCTCGTGCCCGATGACATTCTCAACCAGAAATAGCCCTCTTCAGGCAACTTCAATAGTGTCTGCCAGTTCAGGAGTGAAGAGATAATGACCTATTCCGCCATGGACCGCTTTAAGGACGCCCTCAAGGGAAAACCGCGGGACAGGGTGCCCATTTTCCCCATGGTGGCCGGTTGGGTCGCCGCCAACTTTGCCGATTCTTCTCCGTCCAAGCTTGCCAAGGACCCCCGCCGGATTCTTGATGCCCAGGTGAAGGCCCGGGAAACTGTTGGTTATGATGCACTTTACGCCTACGGCCATCCCCTCTACATTCCCGAGGCCTTTGGGTGCATTGTCCGTTTTCCTGAGACAGGTCCCATTGCAGATCCCCTTCCCCGTGCATTCACTTCCGAGCAAGACGTTGCGGCACTGCCGGTTCCCCATCCTGAAGAGGCACCGGCCCTTTCACTCAACCTCCAACTGGTAAGCCTTTTAAGCGATTACAGCAAAGGCCGGTTTCCGGTTCTGGGCCTTTTCGAAGGGCCCTTTACCACCACCACCCGAATCATTGAGGCGGAGATTGTTTTGAGGATGATCGTCAAAAGCCGCCATGCTCTCAATGCCCTGCTCGACAGGATCACCCTCTTTCTGATTGAATTCGGCAAAGCCCTGATCCATCGCGGTGCAAACGTCCTTTTGGTGCCTGAACCATCCTCCTCGGCCTCCATGATTTCTCCCAAAATGTTCAGAGATTTTGCCCTCCCCAGGCTGAAAATGCTCACAGAAGAACTGACAGTGCCGGTCATTCTCCACATGTGCGGTGATACAGCGCCCATGCTGGAGGCCATGGGGGAGAGCGGGGTCCATGTGCTGAGTCTGGACCAGTGCATGGATCTCTCGGATACAAGGAAAAGGATGCAAAAAACCGTGCTGGGCGGAAATGTGGATCCGGTCAATGCCCTACTCATGGGGACCAGGGAGGATGTGGTCAAGGACACCACACACTGTCTTGAAACCGCCGGGACCAGCCGTTTCGTGCTCATGAGCGGGTGCGGGGTCCCCCCGGGAACCCCTGTGGAAAATCTGAAGGCCATGGTCGATACGGCGGTTGATTACGGCCTGGGCTAAGGCAATATCGGCAAAGTAATGACTCGAAACAAACAGAGAAGGGGGCTCATACAGATCTACACGGGAAATTCTGAACACCTCAACTATGCCCCCGTTGGATTGGCCCTCCGTGCTGCAGGACAAAATCTAAAAACCCATCTGGCAAGCTTCCTCCCCTTCCCCTTGAGTGAAAGGTTGCCCCATGCCGCCACTCTTCTCAAACCCCATCTGGTCGTGGAACAGACGGCTCTCAAAAAGTCCGTTTATAAAGAGTGGTCCCAACGGGACTGCCGGGAAATACAGGATGTCTTTCAAAAATCCCGTACTGCCCTCCTCAGCGGTGAATTCGATATTGTAATCCTGGCAGGGATTCACTCAATATTGGACTCTGATCTCATTTCCATGGGCCATGTGATGGATCTGCTCAGGGAAAAGCCTGCACACGTTGAGCTGGTTTTTACAGGAACCGGTGTCCAAGACGATTTTATTGCCAGTGCCCATCTCGTGACCGAAGTGATGTGCCGCAAAGGGCATTCCAATGGTAAAAATGAACGGACTG
>JAFDIX010000102.1 GCA_019307805.1 Deltaproteobacteria bacterium
TATGTCGGCGCTTCCATCATCATCTCAAAGCTGAGAGGTTTTGATGCCCGAGAGATACTTGCTACGGTACAAGAAGAGTCTGTGACCATCATGCAGATGGTGCCTATTACTATCATGCAAATAATCGATTCTCCCCATCTGATGAAATTCGATTTTTCATCCCTTCGACTCATTTTTTATGCTACTGCGCCCATGCCGGCCGGTCCCTTGAGAAAGGCCATAGGTATTTTTGGAAATATCTTTATGCAGCCCTACGGTCTTACTGAAGCCGGGCCTACGGTAACCTGTCTGATGAGAAAGGATCATGACATAAGCCATCTCTCAGACGAGGAGGCTGATAAAAGGCTCCGGTCATGCGGCCGGCCTTGTCTCGGAATGCTTGTCAAAATTGTGGATAAAGACGGGAAGGACGTCCCACCGAATACGGTTGGGGAGATTATCGTTAAGAGTACGGACATTTTGGATTGTTACTGGAACAACAGAGAAGAGACTGAAAAAGCCATCAAGGACGGATGGCTTTATACTGGTGACATGGCCACCTATGACGAAGAGTATTATATCTATCTGGTGGACCGCAAAAAGGATATGATCATCAGCGGCGGAGAGAATATTTATCCCGCGGAAGTGGAGAGGGTGCTTTATGAGCACCCCATGGTAGACCAGTGCGCTGTTATCGGGGTACCTGATGAGCAGTGGGGAGAATCGGTAAAGGCATTTGTCGTATTACGCGAAGGTCAGGAAATATCGGAGGCTGATATTATTCAGTTCTGCAAAAATTTACTGGCCAGCTACAAGAAACCCAAATCCGTGGAGTTTTTAGACGCCTTGCCTCGCAATCCACAGGGCAAAATCCTGAAAAGGGTCCTTCGTGAAAAGTATTGGAAAGACAGGGAGAGAAACATCTAAAGACGTTCACAATAACACCCCCACGGAACGAGGCAGATACAGGAAAAACTGAAATGAATGAAAGGCACGCAGATAGAATTTCCGAGCGCTTTTCGGAAATCGTCTCAGGCACAGGCAAAGGGGACATTCTCGTTGCCATTTTCAATACCGCCCCTTTTCTCAATGTATTGGCAGGAGTGGAATTGAGGGATTATTACATGAATGTCAGAGAGAAGCTCAGGGTCCAATTGCGTTTTCAAGATGCGTTCCCGGATTTTTTTTGTTTTCCCGGAATTTGGGCGGACTACGGTGCGTTGGGTGAACCCTCGGCGTTCGGGTGTAACATAGAATGGCCGGAAAGCGGTTTCCCCATGGCCCAGCCGGTTTTAAAATCCATGGGGGATGTCGCATCATTGAAGCCGATCGATCCCTTGAAGGACGGTTTGATGCCAAAGGCCCTGGAGGAATTCCAATATATGTGGGACCACCTGGACCACAGATACATAGAGGAATATGGCTATCTAGAGGGTGTTGCCATGTCTTTCGGCCCGGTCGAACTGGCTGCCGTAATTATGGGCTATGGTGATTTCTATTTAAATCTCCGCGCAAAACCCGAACAGATGCATGGCTTGTTAGAAATCACAACGGAATCTGTCCTCAGGTGGCTCAAGGCCCAGGAAAAAATAAACGGCCGATTGAAGCGGATCGGAATTGCAGATCATGTTCCGGGACAGATCAGCCAAGAACACTTTGAGGAGTTCTGGCTTCCCTATAGTAATAGGGTCGTAGAGGAATTCCCCGCTGCCACTATTATTTATCATAATGAATATCCTGTTCCTTATCTGGATGCCTTGGCGGCTTTCAAGTTCCACGTTTGGCATTTTGGTGGTGAACTGGCACCCGCGAAGGCCGCACTGGGGACCCATCGAACGCTTATGGGGAATCTGCATCCTATTCATGTGCTCCTTCAAGGGTCTCCGGAAGAAATCTATGAAAAGGCCCTGGCGTGTTTGAAAGAGGGGGCAACCGGCGGTCGTTTTTTACTCTCCAGTGGTGGAGGTCTAGCCCCCGATACACCGATAAAAAACCTCAAATCATTGGAGAGTGCCTGGAAGCACTTCATGAGAGGTGAAGACTAGCTTCTCTTCAGGGTTTTCTTGAATAGACCGGATAAGATAGAAGTATGTTAGCATTTGCCTCGTTTACGATTACTCTCCAAATCTATTTCTTCCAATTTTAATAAAGGAGCCGACCATGATCAAAGATATTCAAGTAAATGACCTTTCCTGGGACCCGCACCCCGTTTTCAAGGACCTGCTTATCAAAAAACTTCTCACACACGAAAAGGACAATATCGATCTGAGCATTATGATGGTAAGGGTTAAAAAAGGTTCTGAAATCCCGGCGCATGTCCATGAGCAAGATGACATTGTTTACCATTTGGAGGGGAAGGGGAAAATGTGGGTGGATGGTGCAGGAGATTTTGATGTGACGGCAGGTAGTTTCATGCGAATCCCTGCAGGTGTAAAACACCAACCCCATGATATCCAAGAAGACATACTGGCCTTTGACATCTTTTTTCCTCATCTGTTCTAGTTTTCCATTCGCTGTTGCGTGTCGGGAAGGACGGCACAAAGGAGAATAAGGATACAATGAATTCCTATGAAAGGGTGATGGCGGTTATTAAAGGAGAGCTACCGGATCGGGTCCCCGTTATTCCGGCTGCCAGAGAATGGTGTATTCGGCAGGCAGGCTTCACATTTGCCGAAGTCCTGGAATCCCCTGAAAAATATGTTTTTTCCCAATACTACTGTGTCAAAAAATACAAATACGATGCTGTCTGGGACTTATTTGCCATTCATGCCGAATCAGAGGCACTGGGTAGCAGGATACAAATATCCCGTGACATACCCCCTTCTATCATAGAGCCGATCATTCAAGACTATGGAAAAGATTTGGGGCGCTTGCGCCTGCCAAACCCCTACAAAGATGGAAGGCTTCCCCAAATGCTTACCATTATTCGCAGGCTGAAAGAGCTATGCGAAGGCGATATCCCGGTCCTGGGTTACTGTCAGGCTCCCTTCAGGCATGCTGCCATGCTGCGTGGTCTGGAAAAGGCGCTTCGGGATACCAAGAAGGCCCCGAATCAACTCAAGGAACTTTTGGAAATCTCCCTTACCGGTCTGGTGCACTGGGGTATTGCTGTGGCGGAAGCCGGAGCTGATATCATTTGTATTTCCGACCCCACAGTCTCTCAAGACGTGATGTCCAGAGATACATGGCTGGAATTCGGCTTTCCTTATCTCAAAAGGCTTGTCAATGCCCTGAAGAAGACGGGAAAACCCCTGAAATTGCATGTCTGCGGGGATACGACTGACAGGCTGGAGACATTTGTTGAGGCAGGGTTCGACATCCTCAGCCTGGATACAAAAGTCGATTTTGAGCAGGCGAGAAAAAAGGTGGGCGACAAGGTTTGCCTTTTTGGGAATGTTTGTCCCAACACCACCCTTTTGTTTGGATCTCCTCAAGATGTGGAGAATGATTCAAAAAAGGTGATTAGACAAGCAGGACTGAGCGGCAGGTTTATTCTGTCATCGGGCTGCATGTTATCTCCCGATACCCCTGGAGAGAACGTACACGCCATGGTGGAGGCCGCGGAAACCCATGGCCGTTATCCCATAAACAACTAGCCGTTTCATTGGTGTTTTGAGCGCCGCATAAGTGACAACCTTTAAAAATGGAGGGTACTGACATGAAATGCAAAATCCTGGTTTTTTTTGTTGCAGCGACATTTCTTTTCTTAGGGACAGCTTTTTTTGTGGAAAGGTCCAATGCTGAAACAATTAATCTTAAAGTTTCATCGCCATGGCCCCCCAAGCATCCCCAACACACGATGTTGATGGAGCCATGGGGCAAGAAGATCAGCGAACTCACCGGAGGCCGGGTGAAAATGCAATTGTTTCCCGGACAGGCCTTGGGCAAGGCAAAAGACCAGTATGAGATGGCCGCCAAAGGCATATGTGACATTGCCCTTACAATACCCGCATACACCCCGGGCCGCTTTCAATTGGGTTCTGTTTTTTGGCTCCCTTTTATGGTCACTTCAGCCGAGGCGACCTCTGTCGCCCTCTGGAAGACCTATGAGAAGTATTTCACTGCCGAGTTTAAAGATGTGAAAGTTCTGTGTCAATTTGTCCATGCGCCAGGTCAGATTTTCACAAGAAAAAAGCCAGTCACAACCCTTGCCGATTTGAAGGGCATGAAAATTCGTGTTACCAATCCATATATTCAGAGGAGTCTAAAAGTACTGGGCGCCTCCCCTGTGTCTATACCTGTTCCAGAGGTCTATAACGCGCTGGACAGAGGCGTGGTTGATGGAACGGCGATGCCCTTCGAGGGATTGTGGGTTTTTAAGCAGCACGAAGTTATAGATTATGCCACAATTTGCGATCTATACACGATGAGTTTTGCCATTGTCATGAATAATAGAAAATGGGAATCCCTACCTGCCGATATCAAGAAAATTATCGAGGACAATATTGGTCTGGAAATGTCAAGAAAAGCCGGCATTATTTATGATCGCACAGAGGCAGTACTCAAAAAGAAAGTCCTTCAGTATGGAGTGAAGGAAAGGCACCTGGCGCCGGCGGACCTGGCCAAATGGAAAATTGAAGGGAAACAAATCCGTGAAGGCTGGGCAAAACAGATGGAAGCCAAAGGACTCCAGGGAAATGCTACTTTAAAAGAGGCCCAAGGCTTGCTCGGAATAAAGTGAGCCATGCTTCCAAAACTTGAACATCTTGCATTCATTGGGATAGGGGTTGCAGAATGATGAAGGCTTTTGCCGAGAGGATGAGATCCCTTAATTTTTTACTCGCCTATGTAGGAGGCTATGTTCTCTTCGGCATGATGGTATTGACGACCTCTGATGTGATCGGCAGGTATATATTCAACCTGCCGATCACAGGCGCCTATGAAATCACTGAAGCCATGATGGTAACTTTGGTGTTTTTTTTCATCGGCTACACCCAGGCTACAAAGGCCCATGTATCAGTTGACTTGGTAGTAAACCTTTTGCCCCGGAAGATAAGAGTGGTCATCGATATCACAACCCATTTGCTATCGCTTCTGATGATGATCCTGGTCGCCTGGATGAGCATCGTCAGGTGGCTGGAACTCATGCGAATAAAGGAATACACACCTATACTCCATATCCCTGTCTCTCCTTTTCTGCTCGTTCTCGCGCTGGGTTGTTTAGTATTCTGCATTGAATTGGGAAAGGACATCTTTAAAGCAATAAAACATGGAGAAAGGTAATTCATGGATCCCGGCACAATAGGAATACTTGGAATTGTGGGGTTGTTTTTTCTCCTTGCAACGGGGATGTATATTGGTATGGCCATGCTGCTGGTAGGTTTCCTGGGGTATTGTCTCATCATGGGCATACATGCAGGACTGGGGCTTCTCAGTCTGGTTCCCTATTCTGCAAGTTCTTCATATATGTTAACAGTCATTCCCCTTTTTGTGCTCATGGGACAGTTCGCATACCTCTCAGGAATTAGCAGCGATATATACAAAGCGGTTTATTCCTGGCTTGGTCGCCTTCCGGGCGGACTTGCTATGGCCACAGTTGTGGGCTGTGCAGGATTTGGCGCGGTAAGTGGCTCGAGCCTGGCAACCGGCGCAACCATGGGAACCGTCGCCATTCCCGAAATGAAAAAATATCGGTATGACCCCAAGTTGGCTACCGGGTGCGTTGCTGCAGGTGGGACACTAGGCATTCTTATCCCCCCCAGTTTAGGTTTCGTTATCTATGGCATCTTGACGGAGCAATCTATCGGGAAACTATTCATGGCCGGTATTCTACCCGGGATAATGCTGGCTGCACTATTTATGCTGACCATTTTCCTGCAATGTAAGATCAGTCCGTCTATGGGGCCTCCTGGTGAACACATTTCCTTTAGAGATCGTGTCTTATCATTGGGAGGGGTATGGGGGATGCTGGTCTTGTTCCTCCTGGTGATGGGCGGCATATATTGGGGGGTGTTCACACCCACAGAGGCCGCAGGCATAGGCGCCTTTGGAGCCTTTTCGATTGCCCTGTTAAAGGGAAAATTGAGCTACAAAAATATCATGGAAAGCCTCTTAGAAACGGGAAAAACGACAGCAATGCTTTTCATGATCCTCATTGGCGCTGAACTTTTATCAAAATTTCTTGGAGCGACAATGCTTCCTATGAGGCTTGCCGACTATGTGGCGGGCCTTCCCTTGAACAAATATATTATCCTGACCATCATCATTTTCACTTACTTTATCCTCGGTTGTGTAATGGACTGCGTCGCAATAATGATTCTTACAACGCCAATCATCTTTCCTGTAATAACCGCTCTAGGATTTGACCCCATATGGTATGGCGTGATCATGGTGGTGGTGCTTGAGGTTGGTTTGATTACTCCGCCCGTAGGCTTGAATGTCTTCGTCATCAGAGGCGTTTCAGGGGATATTCCAATAGGGACCATATTTGCGGGTATCGTGCCGTTCCTGGGTGCCTGTATCGTGGCCGTTGTTTTGCTCGTGCTTTTTCCCGAAATCGCATTATTCATTCCTGGCTTCATGAAGTAAAAAACCTATAGCATAACATTTGGAGGATCACAAAGTGGCTGATAGCAAAACACATCCAAAGACGATCCAGGAGCCGATCAGGCAGTTGGAAGTCTATAGAGAGGCAGAAGTTGTTGTGGTTGGTGGGGGGCCGGCTGGTGTCAGCGCCGCGGTGGCTGCAGCCCGCAACGGTGCAGATACCGTGCTGATAGAACGATACGGGCATCTGGGTGGAATGGCCACAGGGGGCCTGGTGATATTAATCCCCCATCTGAGTGACGGGACCGACCGATTGGTCATCGCCGGGCAGCAAAAGGAATGGCTGGACAGACTGGAACCCCTGAAGGGGGTTGTCAAGCCCCCCCCTGACGCCATCGGATCTTCAGATCCCAAACTTATCGAACGATGGGGAAGTTATCGATTCTTTGTGGTGGATGGAAGAATACGCCTGTCCGCCTATGTGGATCCGGAGATGCTCAAGTGCGTCCTCAATGACATGGTTGTGGAATCAGGCGTCACGCTCTGCCTTCATTCCTGGGGATGCCGGGCACTGATGGATGGGAACAGGATAATCGGGATCGCCTTTGAAAGTAAGGAAGGGCGAAAGGCGGTTCTCGGTCAAGTAATAATCGACGCGACCGGAGACGGCGACATATTTGCGTCGGCAGGCGCCGATTTAGACGCAACCCTTGATCCCAAACTGAGGTCGTCAAAGCTGGCACTGGTCTTTCGGGTTGGAAACATCAATTATGAGAAATTTCGTGCTTTCAAAGGAAAGGAGACCCAGACCACCTCCATTTATGAGACCGGCTCAGAGGAAAGCAGCTATGCAAAACTGATTGGGGAGCTCAATCGGCTTGGCGGGTTCACGGTAACCATGCCGACCCCCCGAGAGGATGTGGTCTGGTTTAACAACTGGATACCGGATTTGAGCTGCCTGAAGGTGAAGGATCTATCGCAAATGGAAGTGGAGACCCGCAAAAAGATGCTTCTCACCCACAGGTTCTATCGAGAGAATGTGCCCGGGTTTGAAGACAGTTACATTCTGGATACGGCATCACAGGTGGGAACCCGTGGTTCCAGAAGGCTGATCGGGGAACACATACTGACCGAGGAAGAGTTGCGGGCAGGGACCCTGTACGAGGATACCATTGCACTGTTCCCTCCGCTTACAAGCAATGCCTCTCCGGAGAAACCCAATCGGTGCATCCCATACCGTTCTTTGGTCCCCCGCAATGTGGAAGGTTTGCTGGTTGCAGGGCGCTGTTTTTCAGCCGACCTCGTGGCCAATGACATTTTGAATCTCATCCCACCTTGTGTTGCCATGGGCGAGGCCGCAGGCACTTCCGCGGCATTGTGCGCGAAAGAGGGGGTGGCACCGAGAGAGGTCGACTATAGCATCCTACGGAAACACCTTATGGGTCAGGGTGTGCCTCTGCCGGAACATCCTTAAAACCATGCTTTTCGGGTTGCCGGAAGCACCTTTCTTTACCCTACTGTTTTAACGAGGTAGTGGATATGGCTGTTTCGGAAAAGATCGTAGACGGTTTTCATTTCATGCCCCCTTCTCTGAGGGCTTGGCTGAGCAAGGATATTCCGAAAGAAGCATTCAGTGAGTATATTCCATGGTCGCCGCTGAAAAGGCCCTTGGAGGAGTCAACCTTTTCCTTGATGACCTCTGCCGGAATCAGCATGAAGGGCGATCCCCCCTTTGATGTAAAGCGGGAAATC
>JAFDIX010000628.1 GCA_019307805.1 Deltaproteobacteria bacterium
TGTGTTGTCACCGTTGGCATAAAGGTTTTCGGCATCATATTTCCCACTCATCCTTTAAAAAAGCCGATCCTTGCATTATCGTTACTGCACCATTCGCGGTATGAACAAAACAATCTGAGGAAAAATGATCAGGATGATAATGCACAAAATACAGGCCACCAAAAAGAAACTCACGCTTTTGAAGATCGTGGCAAGCTCTATTTCCGGCGCCAAGGCCTTGACTACATAGATGTTGACGCCCACTGGCGGAGTAATGGCGCCCATTGTCGTCACCATGGTCAAGATGATGGCATACCATATGGGATCGAAACCCAGCTTCATTCCCAGCGGAAAAAAAATGGGGATAGTGAGCACCAAAAACCCTAAAGAATCTATGAAACATCCTCCTATCAGGTAAATCAGGAGCACCATGGACAAAATGATATAGGGCGAAACAGGAAGTGATGCGGCGAAATCCGCCACAATAAAGGGAAGTCTGGTCACTGCCAGAAACCGGCCGAAAATGATGGCCCCTGTGACGAGAAAAAAGACCATTGCTGATATCTTCAGCGTGTCAACCACAGAACTAGCAAGACCTTTCCAACTCAGCCTCCGAGTGACAAGGGTAACGATCAGTGCGAAAAAGACGCCCACGGCACCCGCTTCAGTAGGTGTGAACAGGCCGGCGTACAAACCTCCGATGACTATAATAAATATGACTATCGCTTCAATGATTCCGGTGAGGGACTTTATCTTTTCCTTGAAATCCGTCTTAGGACCTGCAGGACCGAATTCCGGTTTGATTCGGCAAAGGACAAAGATTGTAAGCACAAACAAGATTCCCAAGAGAATGGCAGGCAAGATTCCAGCAAGAAAGAGCTTGATGATGGATTGCTCTGTTTGGAGGCCGATAATTATGAGGACCACGCTTGGAGGCATGACCGTACCCAGGGTTCCTCCGGTGACAACGGTGCCGCTGCTCAATCTCGTATCATAATTATATTTGTTCATCTGCGGCAACGCGATTGCACCCATTGTAGCGGCCGTCGCCGTATTTGAACCGCAGATGGCGGCAAAAAGTTCGGCTGCGCCTATTGTGGCGATGGCCAACCCCCCCCGCCAGTGCCCGAACCACTTGTAGGCGGTCCTGTATAGCTTTTCAGCAATCCCCGAGTTAAAGGCAAGATACCCCAAGAAGATAAAAAGCGGCACAACCGTTAGGCCGTAACTGGAAAAGGTTCCCCAGATGTCGGTCCCTACCATGTTGATGGCTGCTTTGAAGGAAACAACATACCAGAATCCGCAGAAACCCACGATGGCCATGGCAAAACCGACGGGCATGCCCAAAAAGAATAAAACACCGAGGAGGGTGATAATGCCGATGATTCCTACAAGAGTCAGGCTCAATTTTCACTCTCATTCTGAAGTAAGGATTTCAGGAAATCCGTTAGAAATACCAGGGAAAGCGTTATACATCCGAAGGCCACGCAATAGGTAAAAGGATAGTAGATGATCCGGAGTGTTTCAGTGACCTCCCCTGTCTTTACGAGAGTGGTCGCGTACCTGGTGATCTGCATGGCCACAACGGCAAAGAAGACCATACAGATAAGGCCATTTATACTATTCAGCACCCTTTGTGTGCCTTTTGAGAATCGGAGCACTATGATGTCCACTGCAATATGCCCCCGTCTGATCTGGGTATAACCCAAAGCAAAGGCCGTCAAAACAGCCCCACAATACCCCATAAGCTCAAAAGTGCCGGCCACCGGCACCCAGATCAGGCGAAGGAATACGTTGGTGCAGGTCAAAATTATCATTATTCCCAGGAAGCATCCGCCTATCCAGGTAAGCACCTGGTTCAATACCTGCGTCATCTTATCCAAGAAAACCATAATGAGATCTCCCGAGAATGCTATTGTTCAGGCAAGGGGCCTCCTCGCCCCTTGCCTTCAGCCTCTCGTCTAATGCTTTTTTGCAAAGGCCTTTATGTCTTTCACGATTGCCGCCGCAGGCACGCCTTTTGCCTTGTTGTCGGCAATCCATTTGGCAGTAATCGGTTCAAGCAACTTGTCCCATTTGGCCTTTTCCGATTTGGGGAGTTGGATAACCTCCACCTTCTGTTCCTTTTTAGACCAGTCCATGGATTTGATCACATGATTATCCATGTACTCACCTGTCCATTTAGACTGTTCCATCCTCAGATCGTCCATGACCTTCTGGACATCCTTGGGCAGCTTTTCCCAGGCGTCTATGTTCATGACCACGGCAAAGGGATATACAGGGGTATCGGTTATGGTTACGTACTTACACAGCTCTGCGAACTTGAAATCCTTCATTACCTCAAGGGATGAGAACAGGCCTTTTACAACACCCTTTTGAAGGGCCGCCGGAGTTTCCGGCATGGGCATCCCCACCCGGGTGGCGCCCCAGGCCTTCAAAATCTGTGCGGCCCCGCCGGAAGCGCGTATCGGCACGCCTTTGAGATCAGCCAAGTTCCTGATAGGGATCTTGGACATGATATTTGAGGGGGCTGTTGTAAACATTGTAAGGACCTTCACCTTTGCGAATGCCTTGGGTTTATACTTTTCGTAAAGATCCCATAGGGTGAGGCTTGCGACTTTTGCGTTTGGCAAACCCAAGGGGAGAGCAACGGCATTGGTGATCAGAAAACGGCCCGGCTGGTAGGCCATGCAAAGGTTTCCGATATCAGCGGTTCCCGCAATAACACCATCCATCATACCTTTGGCCTTGAGCAGGGTTCCGCCAGGGAAGGTGTTAATTGTCACTTTTCCACTGGTGCGCTTTTCTACTTCCTTTTTCCACCTCTCCATTTGAACGCATGGAAATGTGGGTGCAGGCGGAAAATT
>JAFDIX010000629.1 GCA_019307805.1 Deltaproteobacteria bacterium
CCCATTGACCCCTGGCCGGAATTTCCGGACCTGTCAGACAGAAGTAACCATAGGGGCTCTCGGCCCCACTATCTTCCCCCGAGGACATGTCAACAGTTTGGATGTTACCTGAGCCAACCATCTCGTTCGTTTTCCAATGGCCTTGGTCAAAGCGCACAATAATATCCGGAGCATAGTCTGCAAATGGGCCGGAAAAGGCCTCTTTCCCTTTGATTACGGGTGTCTCAAGTGCATTGCCCTCTTCATTCGGGATTGTTTTTATTTTAGAGATAAGTTCCTCGATCACGCCATCATATTGGTCGAGTTCAATAATTCCTTCAGGCTCCCGCCCCTTTACATTTAAATGGACCTGACCTGAAGATCCTGTGGCCCAGGCCTTGGTCTCGGCCCACTCCACATTGAGTTCCTTAAAAGGCACGGGTTCCGAGGGGTATTCTTCAAGGACCAAATACCCCTCCTGAATGAGCCATTCATTCAGGTTGATCCAACCGTCAAGTCCTTGCATGCCATAGTCACTGAACATAAAGAGTGCGGTATTATCATCGAGCGTCTGTCGGACTTGGCCGATCTGCTGATCGATCCAGACATAATAATCATGAAGCACATTACTATACTGCGGATCCTGGGAATATTGCCTGTGTTTCTCATCAAAGAAACGGTAGAAAAGGTGTGACATCCTTTCGGGACCCAGAACCCCTGTGATAACGCAGTCGCATTGCCTTTTGCCCATGAAGTGTTTCAAGAGGGTGAACCTCTGTGCGTCCATGGCATAGCATTGCTCTTGAACCGTCTCCTTTTCCATTGTGAGATAGTTTTCCCCCGGCCCTCCCACATCGAGAATATAGTCCCCGACCAGTGCTTCTATTTCTTCCTCCAGGCTTTTGGGCCAGGTGAATCCTTCAGCCAACCCGGGCGTCATAAGGCATGAAATGCTTGTCCCTCCCGGTATACGAGGCGGGGGCCAGGTGACCGGCACGTTGATCGTGGTTATCTTCTCTCCCCACAAAGGTAAGATATTGTAAAGGCATTTGACCCTTTGATCCTTCACTTTGCAGTCGATGGTTTTATCCACTTCATATGAGAAGTCGTCTCGGTACGTAAAATCCCAGAATCCAAAGGCCCCGGGATTTTTTCCCGACAGGGCGCTGGTCCAGGCCTGTGCCATGCCCGGAGGAGCAGTGCTTTGCATTCGCCCCCAGACCCCTTCCGACTGCATTCTCTCCAACTCAGGCAGGTCTCCCAGCCAGCGTTCCACCAATTCCGGGTCAAAACCGGACAATCCCAAAACTGCCACTTTTGACATGCCCTCTCTCCTTTCCGGCTTTTCCCTGTTAGCCTTGTCATCAAAGGCTCGCCAACCATGTTAAGAGCAAAGAAAAAACTTGCCAAAACGTATAACGTCTGATATTATACTTTTAAATCCATGTCAAGCCTTTTTTCAGCTATTGGCTTTGACTTCTCGCAGAGATCACCATATCCTGTTTCGCACAGAGGACAACGAATACAACATTTTCACAGGCGACATAATGGGATGGCTTCGGGTTTAAAAAATGAAAGCACCGTTCAAGAAAATCAGCCGGGGCAGTCTCTATGAAGAGATTTCCGGAATACTGAGGGAAGCCATTCTCTCCGGACAGTACCGACCCGGCGACCTCCTTCCGAGCGAGGCCGAACTTACCGTACAGTTCGGTGTCAGCCGCAATGTGGTCCGGGAGGCCATACGGCTCCTGCAATCAAGGGGATTTCTTGAGATTCGCAGGGGGAAAAATGGGGGAGCCTATATCTCGGAGTTCAAGCCGACCACCATCTCGGAGAATTTCTCCGACCTCATCCGTGTAGGATATGTGACCATCGAGCATCTCACCCGTGCCCGCACATACCTTGAACCTGAGATCCTGCGACTGGCCGCGCAAAACGCCACACCAGAGGATATTCAGGATATGGAAACGCTGCTGGATGAGTATGAAAAAACTTCCGACAAGGACAAGCGAAGGAAACTCAACTGCGCCTTTCATCGCCGTATTGGGGAGGCCTGCGGAAACCCCCTTTTCTCCATCCTGATGGACTCGATCATGGACTTTACGGAGCGTTTCATACAGACCATCAATCCGACCCTCGACATTGTCCACCGCCAGGGCGAGCACCGGGAGATTTTTGAGGCCATTAAAGAACATGACCCGGAGAAGGCGCCAGCGCTTGCTATCAAACACTGGGCCCATCTATCGGAGGAAATGGAAAGGTTTAAGGAGGCATATACGCAAATCATGAATGGAACTATGACCACCCCATAGATGAAGGAGCATGAGATGGACATTGAAAAGAGGCTATACCCAAAGTCATACAATCCTTTATTCCTCAAACCAGACCGCTCCCTTCCCGGGGAAGTGGCCATTATCGGCGCCGGCACCATCGGGCCTGACATTGGCTATTACCTCAAGAGTGCCCTGCCGGACATCACCCTATATCTTGTGGATGTGGTTGAGGACGCCCTGAAAAATGCCGAGAAAAGGCTGGCCGGGTATGCGCAAAAGGCGATCGACAG
Source organism: Deltaproteobacteria bacterium (assembly GCA_019307805.1). GTDB lineage: Bacteria > Desulfobacterota > DSM-4660 > Desulfatiglandales > HGW-15 > JAFDIX01. Next base: position 2,543 of record JAFDIX010000629.1, read on the forward strand.
AAAAAAGATGAAGGAAGACAAGGCCAGGGCCGTGCTTGAAAATATAGTCTACACCATGAACTATGAGGAGATCAAGAATTGCGACCTCGTAATTGAGGCGGCCACGGAAAACATCCCCCTGAAACAAAAGATCTTCGAAAATATTGAAAACATTGTCAGTGAAAATACGATCATCACCTCCAACACCAGTTCCATCCCTGCGGACAGGATCTTTGCAAAGATGAAAAGGCCGGAAAGGACCACGATTACCCACTTTTTTGCCCCTGCCTGGAGATCACTTCCCGTGGAAGTCATTTGCCATTTGCTTTATGCTGGACCGCATCTTTGACAACTGGTGCAACGATGCAGGCTACCTTCTGGATCATGCCACAGCGAGCCAAGTCGACAAAGTGGCGGAAGAGTTTGTATTTGCCGGACCCTTCTTTGTCCTGAACATGGCCAATGGAAACCCTATCATCATTGAAACCAACACCCTTCAGATGGAGGAGGGAGCGCATTACAAACCCGCCCCCATCTTTGAATCCGTGGACCGCTGGGTGACCCACAAACCAGGCACCAGGGTGGATATCCCTGACGCCCAAAGGGCGCTCATTCGCGACAGGATGCTCGGGATTCTTTTTTCCCAGTCCTTTGACATCATTGACCGGGGTATCGGAACCAGGGAAGACCTCAACTTTGGATGTCAGATTGCATTGGGGTTTAAAAAAGGTTCACTGGACATCATGAGGGATCTGGGTGAAACAGAAGTGAACCGAATCATGGCAAGATTCCAGGAGGAAAGGCCGGGATTTCCCCAGCCCAAACAGCCCTATACCCATTATCAGGACTTTTATCGGTACCTTCTGGTGGACGAAATGGATGGGGTGAAGATCATTACTATCCGCCGGCCCCAGGCCCTCAATGCCATCACGGATGAACTCAATAATGAGATACTCTCCGTGTTAAAGGCCCATGCGGATGATCCCGGGGTGAAGGGATTTGTCATTACGGGCTATGGGAACCGGGCCTTTTCAGCAGGTGCGGACATCGGGAAATTCCCCGAGACCCTGGGCAAGCGGGAGGCGGCGGCCAAATATGCAAAGGACTGTGCCGAAGTGCAGGTATTCATGGACCATATGGAAAAGCCCGTTGTGGCGGCCCTCAACGGGATGGCCCTTGGAGGCGGATTGGAAATTGCCCTGCGTTGTCACGCCATGGTGGCCACCCGGAACGCCTTTCTCCAGTTTCCTGAAATTACGCTCGGTATCCTTCCGGGAATCGGGGGGTGCATTGTGCCATACCGCAAATGGCCCCAGGGAGCGGAAATGTTCCATGAGATGATCTGTCTGGCCAGGCCCATCAAAGCGAAAGAAGCAGCGGATATGGGCATGGTGAGCCGGGTGGTGAATGATGATCCTGAACTCATTCAGGCCGCCGTGGAGGAAGTTAAAAGCCTGGTCGGCAATGTCAAGGGAACCCCTGACGGCAAGGTAGACATCCCTGAATTCAAACTGCCGGAGGAGCCCAAGGCCGGGGGCCTGGCCCTGAGCAAAGAGGCCGTCTCCATCATTGTCAAGACCATCGAGGCGGGAGCCGCCGCCGCGACCTTTGAAGAGGCCCTTGAGATCGGGTACCAGGGCAATGCGGAGATCGCCTGCACCGAGGCGGCAAAGGAAGGAATCTCCGCCTTCCTGGAAAAAAGAAAACCGGTATTCAATAAATAGAAAATGGAATGTGCCACCACATTCCATTTTCTATTTATCCCAGTTTGTTTAATAAACCTCGTTCAGGGTACTCAATTTAGGTTAGAGTTACGTCGCTATTTTCCTGCTCCTGCACCTACTATTCCCTACGCCCTGAGCCTTGTGCCTTGCGCCATTTACTTTTCTACGCCGCAGATGGATGTTTTCCGACAGCCGCCTATTTGAACTCTTTGGCGAGGCACCACTCGAGATCACACTCGAGACACCGTAGCGCCTCCGCCTGGGCCTGGTCATCATCCAGG
>JAFDIX010000103.1 GCA_019307805.1 Deltaproteobacteria bacterium
TGCAGGGGAAGATTCTGTGGATTATGAGGAGATGGTCAATTTGTACCTTGATCTACTGGCGATTCTTGAAGGCAATCTCTGCCAGGAGGTCGGTATGGAGATTGACAATATCATCTCCAGGTCCCTTGATAAACTGTCCGCCCAGAGCAAGACCCTCATCGGAGACCTTGACCTGGCCAGGGATGCCCGGGAAACGACTGTCAAGGACATCGCCGAGCGTCTCACCAGCCAGGGTTCAGGTGCCGAAGGGCGTCTGTTCCTCCAATCCTCCTTTAACAAACTCGTTTTCCTGTTGATTATGAACATGAAAGACATACTCGGTGTGAACCTCACAGAAAAAACCATCAAGGAGATGATGAATATTCTGGAATATGTGGAAAAGTACCGACAGGATACGGGATACGGAATTGATGAATTATGTGGGAGGAAATCTGAAAGATTATCTGCAACAGATAAAGTCCTGAAAAATTTTGACCGACAACAATGCGGGAACCTGAATCCTGGTATCCCAAGGAGGCTCTCATGGAACTCTCACCGCAAACCACCATCTATCTGTTTATGCTGGTCATTTACATCATCATTGTTTACATATTTGACCGGGCCAGAAAGAAATTCAAGGGCGGTAACATCGAGATGGTCATCAAGCTGATCATCATAAACACCCTTCTGCTCCTCGCCGCGGATTTCACCCATTTTCTTTCTTTTCTGGGGCCGGATGTCACATACATGCTGAAGCAAGTGTTCCAACTTGCGGCCATGTGCGCCATAGCCTTTGGCGGATTGAAACTGATCTCAGCCTGATTTTCATGAAACTCACATTTCTCGGTACTGGGGGGGCCTGGGGACTTCCGGAGCTTAACTGTGATTGCATCGTATGCCGTGAGATGCAGCGCAGTCATGAAAGACGCAGCCGAACCTCCCTCTTCCTTTAGAGAAAAGGATTGACAGGCAAATTCGAAGCAAGATATATGCTAGTTAGTTTCCTTATGGAAATCGAATATTTATGGATGGAAACAAAGGACAGGCTTCCATGGCTCAAAAAAAGAAAAAATCCAGTTATAAAGAGGCAGGGGTTGATATTGACGCGGGGAACCGGTTTGTCGATCTCATCAAACCCATTGTGAGCAAGACCTTTAAGTCGGGGGTCATTACCGATATCGGCGGGTTTGCCGGACTTCTGTCCCTGAACGTACAGGATATAGAAAACCCTGTACTTGTGGCCTCTACGGATGGCGTAGGCACAAAACTGAAAATCGCATTCATGATGGATCGCCATGACACAATCGGGATCGATTTGGTGGGAATGTGCGTAAACGACATCATGGTTCAGGGGGCCACACCCCTGCTCATGCTGGATTACATATCCATGGGCAAGCTGGATGTAGACAAGGCCGTCGAGGTGGTAAAAGGTATCGCCGCCGGCTGCAAGGAAGCCAACTGCCCCCTGATAGGGGGTGAAACCGCTGAAATGCCGGATTTTTATGCGGAAGGTGAGTATGATGTGGCCGGTTTCGTAGTGGGGATGGCAGACAATAACCAGCTCCTTGACGGCTCGGAAATCGCCGTCGGACATCAACTGATCGGCATCGCCTCAAACGGTCTTCACAGCAATGGATATTCCCTTGTGCGAAAAATCTTTTTCGAGCAGCTCCAGATGTCCGTAGATGAACATGTGGAGGAATTCGGCCGCACCCTCGGAGAGGAACTCCTTGAGCCCACACGCATCTACGCCAGGACCATCAGGAACATGAGGCGCGATTTTCGTCTCTATGGGATCTCCCATATCACGGGCGGTGGACTCATTGACAATATCCCACGTATTCTGCCCAAACAATGCAAGGCCGTGATTGATCCCGAAAGCTGGTCTACCCCGCCCATTTTCCCCTATATCCAGTTGGCCGGGAAGATATCCACTGAAGAGATGAGGCGCACCTTTAACAACGGCCTTGGTCTTGTTGTGGTCGTCAGTGCCGATGACATCGGGGAAATCCTGCTTCGCCTCAAGGCCATGGGAGAGAGCGCCTTTCATATAGGTTCGGTGGAATCCCGTGATGACAAGGAAGAGCCTATTCAATTCACCAGCTAAACCGCAGGAGGAAGGAATGTTCGGGCTTGGAACAACAGAATTGATTGTCATTGGTGTCATTGTTTTCCTCATATTTGGGGCCAAAAGGATTCCGGAAATCGGGAAAGGACTTGGTGGGGTTCAAGCAGGTCAAAAAAGAAATAATCCCGGAAGATACCGGCAGTCCTGACGAATCCGGAGGAAAAAAGAAGGAAGAGGGGCCCTCGGCCATTGAAAGCGCAATCAGGAACAAGGTCGTTGAACAGATACCCGGAGTCAAAAAGGCCATGCGCATGAAAAAGACAGTGGATAAGGCCAAGGACCTGCTCAATTCTTAATGGAAGACCTGAAAAGTGAAATGCCGGATCTCAATCCCCCTTCGGAAGAAATCATCACTGTCCTGCAAAAAAGCAAAAAAATTGCCGTGGTGGGTCTTTCCCCTAAAGAGGAAAGAGACAGCAACAAGGTGGCCCGGTATCTCATGGAACATGGCTATGAGGTCATCCCTGTAAATCCCGGGCAAAAGGAGATTTTGGGGCAGACCTGTTTCCGGACACTCAAGGACATTCCTTTTGCCGTGGACGTCGTAGACCTGTTTTTAAATCCGAAACGCATTCCTCCGGTGGTTGATGAAGCCATTGAAATCGGCGCTCCCGTAATATGGATGCAGTTGGAGATCGTGCACAAGGAAGCTGCAGAAAAGGCACGACAGGCGGGAGCCACGGTGATCATGAACCGGTGCATCAAAATAGAACACGAAAAATGGGCCTCACCGGACGAAACCCCTCCTAGGTATATTCTTTCTCGGCCATCTCCGCCAGCCTGAACTTCTGAATCTTCCCTGATCGTGTCATGGGAAAATCCGTGACAAACCTGATATGACCAGGCTTTTTCTCCTTTTCCATGCGCTCTTCGGCATATCGGGACACATCTTCAACGGCCAGGTCGGCGCCGTCCTTCAGCTTTACCCATGCCGCCACCTCCTGACCCTTTTCAGGATGGGGAAAACCAAAGACCTGGACTTCTGAAATCTGGGGAATACCATACAGTATCTCTTCCAGTTCCGTGGGATAGATATCGATTCCGTCCCGGACAATCACATCTTTTAAGCGTCCGGTGATTTTCACATATCCCGTCTCATCCATGACCCCCAGATCACCGGAATGAAACCACCCGTCCTTATCAATGGCAGCCGCCGTTGCCGCCGGCATTTTGTAATATTCTTTCATGAGAAAGCCCCGGGTGCACAACTCCCCCTGGCCATTGGCAGGAAGGTCTTCCCCTGTGTCCGGATCCACGATCTTGACCTCGTTGCATTCCAGGGGTGTTCCTATGGTAGATACCCGCAGGTCTATGGGATCATTCGGGAGCGTCATGGTGATCCAGGAAGATGTCTCGGTAATGCCGTAGGAGACCGTGATCTCCGATATACCCACCTCTTCGACGATCTTCTTCATGAGTTCCATGGGGCAGGGAGATCCCCCGATAATGCCACGGGCCAGGGTTTTCCAACGGGCCTTTTGGAACTGCGGGTGTTCGAGCAGGGCTATCATCATGCTGGGAGAACCATAGATGGCGGTACAGCCTTCCCTGGGGATGGCCTCCAGGATTTTGATCGGATCAAAGTCATAGCAGGGCATGACCATGGCTGCGCCCCTCAACAGCCCGGCAAGACAGATACAGGTGTTTCCAAACATGTGGAACAAGGGAAAAAAGAGACACAATTTGTCCTGATGATCCAGCCCCTGCCGTTTTGTGGCGTGAAGGGATTTGTTGATGAGCCCCAGGTGGTCCAGGACAACACCCTTTGGTTTGCCCGTAGTCCCGGAGGTATACATGATGGCGACAGAATCCTCCGGGTCCACATCATTCTCCCTCGCCAGAAGGACCTTTTGATCCACCTGATCCCCCAGGGAAGTTAATTCGGACCAGGACGTCCAGTCAGGAGAAGACTCCTTACCAAGCACGATCACCTGCTCAAGGTCCGTAAGGTCGTCCCTGAGATCAAGAAGCGCCTCTACATATTCAGATTCCTCGACACCCATGGCCAGGATGATGGCCCGGGATTCCGACTGGGTGAGGATGTAACGAAGGTCTTCCTTTGACGCCCCCGGGTCCACGGGCACAAGGACCGCTCCGATCTTGGACAGTGCTATCTGGGTCACAACCCATTCCGGGGCATTGGGTGCCCAGAGGGCGACCCGGTCCCCCTTCTGGATTCCCAAATGGATCATTCCCCGCGCTGCCCGGTCGATTTCCCAGATAAAAAGGGAATAGTTGTATCGCACACCCGCCTCCATGTGTATGAGGGCATCACGGGTCGGATATCTATCTGCGATCTCGTTCAGCATCTGCCCAATCGTCTTCTTTACGAGCGTCATATGCGCACACCTCAAAACCGAAGTTTTCCTGAAATTTCAACAACTTGCAGCAACACCGAGAAGATGTGATTTGCCCTTTTGAAATATAGGCTTATCATATGACAAAGATCATGGTAAAGCAATACGGACTAAAATGAGCCTTGTTACATTACTGAATATATCCCATGGCTTTTCCGGCAAGACCCTTTTTCAGGACGTGCGCCTTCAGGTGGCACCCGGGGATCGCGTGGGACTGGTGGGCCCCAATGGTTCGGGAAAGACAACCTTCCTGAAACTCATCATGGGACAAGTCTCTCCGGATACAGGGGAGGTCAGGATCAACAAGGGCTCCCGCCTTGGCTACTTGCCCCAGGATATCCATGAAACCATGACCGGGACCATTCTCCAATCTCTTCTGCATACCGTTCCGGGCAGGGGAAGACTGATCGAGGAACTGAGCCGCACAGAGCAGGCCCTTGAGAAGAATATAGAAACGGAAAAAGAGGTAATCCTTGCCGGACACCTGGCCGAAATCCATCAGGAAACGGCTGATCTGGATAAACAGTTCCCCCCCCATGAGGCCGAGAAGATATTACTGGGCCTGGGTTTCACGCCGGATGATTTTGAAAAGCCCATCTCCTCTCTGAGTGGAGGATGGAAAATGCGGGCCGCCCTGGCCCGGCTCCTTTACCGGAAACCCGAACTCCTCCTCCTGGATGAGCCCACCAACCATCTGGACATTCCTTCTGTACGCTGGTTTGAGGAGTATCTTCAAGACTATGCAGGGGCTATGCTTCTCGTATGCCATGACAGGGATTTTCTGAACCGCCAGGTGAATCGGATACTGAGTCTTGAACCTGAAGGGCTCAGAGGCTACAGCGGAAATTATGATTTTTATCTCAAGGCAAGAGACGAGGAAAATAGAATCCTCGATGCCAAGGCCCGAAACCAGGAACAGAAAATCAGAGAGGCAAAGAGATTTATCACGAGATTCAAGGCCAAGGCCACCAAGGCGAGGCAGGCCCAGAGCAAAATCAAGTTGATTGAAAAAATGGCCCTGGTAGAGACCCATCAGAAACAAAAGACCATTCGATTTTCTTTCCCGACCGTATCCCGCAGTGGAAGAGACGTCCTGAATATTCAGAAACTCACAAAGGGTTTTGACACCAGCCCCCTCTACAGGGACCTTCAGCTCACGGTCCAAAGGGGCGATCGGATCGCAATTATCGGTCCCAACGGCTCGGGCAAGACAACCCTGCTGAGAATGGTGGCCGGTGAGGTATCCCCGGACCAGGGGAAGGTCGCACTGGGCCACGGGGTTACCATGAGCTACTATGCGCAGCATCACTCAGAGATGCTTGACCCCGGGAAAACCATCCTCGAGGAAGTCTACCAGGTGATCCCCCACGAGAGCATGAGCTTTGTCAGGGGGGTTTGTGGGGCCTTTCTCTTTTCCGGGAGCGATGTTGACAAGAGCATCAGCATACTCTCGGGAGGGGAGAAGGCGCGCGTCTCCCTGGCAAAAATCCTCGTTAAACCCGGCAACCTTCTGGTCATGGATGAGCCGACCAACCATCTTGATATCATCTCTTCTGAAATCCTCATCAATGCACTTTCCGAATTCAACGGAACCCTCCTGTTCGTCTCCCATAACCAGGCCTTTGCAGGAAGACTGGCCCGAAAGATCTGGGATATCAGGGAAGAGAAAATTGTTGAATATCCCGGCAGCCTCTATGAATACTATGACTATCTCTCTGCCATGGATGACTCCCCGCTTCCAGATGGCCGCGGGGAGACAGGGGCCGAGGAGGCCTCGGACCGGCTGGACCCGGACAAGGCAAAGAGCCGCAAAATGCTGAGAAAGGAGAAGGCTGAAAAGCGCCTTAAAATCAATGAGACCCTGAAGCCGATCAAGGAGAAACTCCTGGGCCTGGAGAAAAGAATTGACGAACTGGAAACGAGAAAGGATGAGCTGGAAAAAGAACTTGCGCATCCGGATATTTTCAAGGATAAGGAAAGGAGCCTCCCCCTCCTGGCAGAATACGGGAAAGTAAAGAGGAAACTGGAGGGACTCATGGGAAGATGGGAATACCAGCAGGAGACCCTGGATGCCGCCAAAGAAGAACTCGGACTTCCGGAAGAGTAAATGAAACTTCCTGATCTGGTCCATACCATTCGAAATCATCCCGATATGGGGCCCGCCTTTGTGCATCACCGACACATCCCTCCAGTGAAGGCGATATTCGCACCGGATCCCGATTTTCCTTCCGAAATCCGGGGGGTCATTGGATCCCTCGGGATCAAAAAGCTGTATAAACACCAGGTGGAGGCCATCGGCCACATTCGGAAAGGCGCCCATGTGCTGGTCGCCACACCCACGGCAAGTGGAAAGAGCCTTATCTACAACACCTGCGTATTGGAAGCGCTCCTGAAAAATGAACAGTCCAAGGCCCTCTATGTCTTTCCCCTGAAAGCCCTGGAACAGGATCAGCTCAAAAACCTCAACGGCCTGCTGAAGCACATAGAAACGAGAAAGGTGTCTGCCAGCATTTATGACGGCGACACCTCAGCCTACAGACGCAAGCAGATCAGGAGCAGGATACCTGAGATTATCGTTACCAACCCGGATATGCTTCACCGGGGAATTTTGGCCCACCACCAGAGCTGGGAGAAGCTCTTCCAGAACCTTTCCTTTGTGGTCCTGGATGAAGTCCATACCTACCGGGGCATCTTCGGCTCTCACATGAACCAGGTCATCAAGAGATTGAAGCGGATATGCAGGCTCTACGGAGCAAACCCGCAGTTTATTCTTCTCTCCGCCACGGTGAGTAACCCGGGCACCTTTGGACAGAGTCTCATCGAGGAGGACATGGTGGTGGTGGATGCCGGTGGGTCTCCCAGGTCCGCACAACATGTCCTCTTCCTGAATCCCGAAACCAGCCCCAATTTTTCCGCAGCCACCCTTTTCGCCCGTTGTATCCAGGAAGGTTTTCGCACGATTGCATTTACCCAGTCCCGCAAGGTGACTGAACTCATCCATGTCTGGGTATCCCAGTTGACCCCCCGCCTCAGGAAGAAGGTCAGTTCCTACCGGGCGGGTTTTATGCCGGAGGAAAGGCGGGATATAGAAAGGCGGCTGGCGACCGGCGAGCTTCTGGGCGTTGTCTCCACCAGTGCCCTGGAGATGGGGATCGATATCGGATATCTCGATGTCTGTATCCTGGTAGGCTATCCCGGCACCATCATCAACACATGGCAGAGAGGAGGACGGGTGGGTCGCTCAGGCAGGGAATCCATGCTGATCCTGGTTGCCAAGCCGGACGCCCTGGATCAGTATTTCATCAAACATCCTGACGAACTCTTTGACAGGTCCTACGAGGCTGCGGTGCTGGATCCCAACAACCCTTTCGTGACAGAGGCCCATCTCCCCTGTGCGGCTGCCGAGGAGCCCATCACTCTGGAAGACACCCGATACTGGACAGGGGACCTGCAGGGGCGTCTTGACACCCTCGAATCGAACGGGCGCTTGACCCGGTCCGCAGAGGGGGTGCCGACCTGGTTTTCCACGAAACGCAATCCCCACCTGGACGTCAATATCCGGTCCATTGGGGACAGCTATACCATTTTTGACAGTGGGACCGGCGAGGCCATAGGCACGGTGGACGGTTTCAGGGCCCTTACCGAATGTCACCCCGGTGCCGTCTACCTGCACCGGGCGGCACAGTACCTGGTGGATCAACTCATCCTGGACAAGAAGGACATTGTTGCCCACAGGACCGAGCGCAAGTACTTCACCCGGGTTCGCACGGAGAAGGAAACGGAAATTCTCAAGGTCATCAGAAGCCGGCCCAGGGGACAATTCCTTGTGCGTGAGGGACATCTCAAGGTGACCGAGTGGGTGGTGGGATATGAAAAGAGGGCGCTCCCCGGGCAGGAGTTGATGGGTGTCTTCTCCCTTGATTTGCCTCCCCAGACCTTTGAGACCATCGGTTTCTGGATCGAGTTGGAGCCTGCCATTGCCATGCTGATGGAGGAGAAGGGGCGGCACTTCATGGGAGGCATACATGCTGTTGAGCATGCCCTCATTGGCATCTTTCCCCTCTTTGCATTATGCGACAGAAATGATATCGGCGGTATCTCCCATACATACCATCCCCAGGTAGAAAAAGGGGCCATCTTTATCTACGACGGCTATCCGGGCGGGGTCGGTCTTGCCCAGCGCGGCTTTGACATGATCATGGAGCTCCTGGAAAGGACCCTGGACCACATCAAAAACTGTGAATGCGATGAGGGCTGTCCCTCCTGCATCCATTCCCCAAAGTGCGGCTCAGGAAACCGGCCCCTGGATAAAAAATCCGCTGTCCTGGTCCTGGAGTTTCTCCTTGGGCACATCCCCATTGACCGGTTTTCATCAAGGGAGGAGGAAATTGCACTGGAACCTCTGCCTGTGGAAAAAGAAAAACCCGAACCTGAGTCCCTTGCACCCAGAATCATCTATCTTGATCTGGAGACCCAGAAGTCTGCTAAGGAAGTGGGCGGCTGGAACAATACGCACCTCATGCGCGTCTCCGTGGGAGTCCTCTTTGACAGTCTTGAGGACCGCTTCTTCAGCTTCACCGAGGATGAGATGGATGATCTTCTTGCCCACCTCGAAAAGGCGGATCTCGTGGTAGGCTTTAATATCAAACGGTTTGACTATGGAGTCCTCAAGGCCTATACAAACAGGGATTTCAATGAATTGAACACCTTTGATATCCTGGAAGATGTCCACAGGCGCCTTGGTTTCCGCCTCGGACTGGACCATCTGGCCGGGGAAACCCTGGAAAAAAGAAAATCCGCAGACGGCCTGCAGGCCCTTGAGTGGTTCAAACAGGGTGAGATGGAAAAGCTGACCAAATACTGCACCCAGGATGTGGCTGTCACCCGGGACCTCTTTCTTCATGGACTCAAGGAAAAGCATCTCATCTACCGCACAAAGAGAGAGAAAAGAAGGGTCCGGTTACCCGTGGACTGGTCCCTCGAGGACATGCTCGACAACGGCTCCCCATGACGCTGTATGATATTTCCCTTTCCCTATCCCATCCCCCCCTTTATTAAAGGGGGGCTGGGGGGATTTCGCGATTGTTTTATTACCCTCTTTTCATTTGCTGACTGCTGTCCGCTGAAAGCTTCTCAAAATGACCTCTTTTGAATGCAAAATGTGCGGCACCTGCTGCTTTGGAGAAGGCGGCATCCTGGTTGGGAGTGATGAGCTCTCAAAAATTGCCGATTTTCTCGGCCTCACCCCGGAGTCCTTCCTCTCCATGTACTGTGAAACAAGAAACAGGAAGACGTATATAAAAACAGGCCATGATGGGTACTGCATCTTCTTTGACAAGAAAAAGTCATGCCTGATCCATCCGGTCAAGCCCCACCCCTGTTCCCAGTGGCCCTATTACCCCGCCCTTTTGGAGGATGAGGAGAACTGGGAAATGGCCAAGGATGCCTGCCCCGGTCTGAAGTCGGGGAGTTCCTTTGAGGACTTTGTCCGGGAATCCAAGAAAACCGAGGATAAGTGAGGCCGATAAAGGGCACGGAGAGGTATTGGAGGACTGAAGTACTGGAATAACATTATCCTTTGTTTATTTGGAAATCCAATCCTTTTCCTTTTTTTCGTGTACCTTCATTTCCATGCATTCGTAATTGTTACCAGTCTGTATTCTTTTTTTTCACATTTTATATTTTTCGTGTTTTCTTTTTTTCGTGTCTTCGTGATTAAAACTTTAGTCACTTTGGAATACTTTCATGCACCCCATCCTCCGAAATCTCATCGACATCATCTACCC
>JAFDIX010000630.1 GCA_019307805.1 Deltaproteobacteria bacterium
CCCTCCTCTTTCAAGAGTGTGATGTACAAAAGCCTGTTCCCGTCTAAAAAGCCTTCACTGCCATGGTATGGAAGGCCGATCTAAAGGAATGCATTCACCCTTTATTTATGCAACCAATATGCCAATCACAGGGCGTCCGGGTGACAATTTTATGAGGACAAAATTGACAGCAAGAAATGGATCCCAAAATTTATCCTGACAGTGCCATCTGTTGATATCCTTTAGAATGCCTGTGATGAGTGCTTCATGGAGGACTTGAATCCGGGGTGGGGATTTTTGAATCCCGAGGGGCAATCACATCACCCCATATTTTTTGAGCTTTTTGTGGAGGGTCCTTCGCGTGATACCCAGCCGCCTGGCAGCCTCACTCTTGTTGCCCCCCGCCAGTTCCAGGGTCTTCAAAATACTGATCTTTTCCACCTCGTCCAGGGGCATGTCGGCCGGGATGGCATGATCCGGAGAATTTCCATTTTCCGGGGGTTCCCCGGTTATAAGGGGCAACTCCCCATTATCCAGATATTCTGATCGAGACAGGACCACGCCCCGTTCAACGATATTCATGAGCTCCCTTACATTGCCAGGCCAGTCATGCCTGAGCAATTGATCCATTGCCTGGGGGGTAAAGCCCTTGATGGTTTTGCGATTCTTCTGAGTAAAATCTTCAAGAAAGTGCTGTGCCAGCAGAGGAATGTCTTCCCGCCGCTCACGAAGAGGGGGCAGGCCCAAGGTGACCACGTTGAGACGATAGTAGAGGTCTTCCCTGAAACGCCCGGCACCGATCTCTTCCAGCAAATTCTTGTTGGTGGCGGCGATGATCCTGACATCTACCTTGATCACCGCTTCACCACCCACCCGGGTGATCTCTCTTTCCTGGATAACCCGCAGCAGTTTGACCTGCATGGAAAGGGACATTTCACTGATCTCGTCCAGGAAGAGGCTTCCCCCGTGGGCCTGGCGAAACCGACCCTCTTTCCTTTTGTGGGCCCCGGTAAAGGACCCCTTTTCATGACCGAACAGCTCTGACTCCAGCAGGGTCTCGGTGATGGCAGCGCAATTGATCTTCACAAAGGGCCCGTCCTTTCTAAGGCTGTTGAAATGAAGGGCCCCTGCTATCAGTTCCTTTCCCGTTCCGGACTCTCCGGTGATCAGGACCGTTGCCTCGGAAGGCGCCACCTGGGCCACCGTCTCAAGGACTCTCACCATGGGGCCACTGCGGCCGATGATGTTCCGACGATCAAATTTACCGGCCAGGCTCTCCCGCAGTTGCTGGTTTTCTTCCCTCAGGTGCCGATGGTCCATGGCCCGCTCCAGGGCATGACGCAGTTCGTCAAAATCCAGGGGCTTGGTGAGGTAATCATAGGCCCCTTTTTTCAGGGCCTCCACCGCGGTCTCCACGGAGGAGTAGGCGGTCATTATTATAATAGGTATGGCCGGATTGAATCCCTTGATGTCGCCCAATGCCTCAAGGCCGGACACCTTTATCATCCGTATGTCCATGAGGATGAGATCAAAGGCCTGTTCATGGACCATTTCAATGGCGGCAGACCCATCATCCGCTTCCAAAATATCGTATCCCCACCCCGTGAGAAGAGTTTGAAGCATAGTGCGATGGGCCGCATCGTCATCCACCACGAGCACGGTATATTTCCTGTCCATAGTATTTCTTCCTTCAAAATAGGTTACACATTCGCATGGCCTTTGTTGGCCCCTACACAACTGACGCCTTCGTAGGCATGGATCTCCACGGTAATGTGACTGAGTTCCGCATATTCCGCCAGCAGGTCTTTGTAGTATTCAGGAGGTCTTGGGTGGTGGGTCAGTACCGTGATGATGGAGGCAAAGTCATGGGGTCCAACGCGCCAGAGGTGAAGATCAGAAACACGGTTGTCCGCATCCGATTCCAGGGTTTCACGGATGGATTGTGTCATGTGCCCATGTGTCTCACCATCCAGCAGTATCCTGCTGCTCTCCCGCACCAGTCCATATGCCCAGCGTCCGATAATCAAGGACCCCACAATCCCCATAATGGGATCCATCCATATCCACCCAAAGGCCTTCCCCGTGAATAGGGCAATGATGGCCAAGACGGAGGTCAAGGCATCTGCAAGGACATGAAAGTAGGCTGCCTTCAGGTTGTGATCCTGGGGATGGTGATGATGGTCTTCATGGGAGCCACCTTCTTGGTGGTGTGGGTGCCTCAACAAGTAGGCGCTCACCAGGTTCACCACCAGTCCGATGCAGGCCACAACAATGGCCTCGTTAAAATGGATCTGAACCGGGCTCACCAGCCGTTTAGACGACTCCCAAAGCATGATCACAGCCACGATTCCCAGAATTACCGCACTGGTATACCCGCCCAGCACCCCTACTTTTCCTGTTCCAAATGTAAAGGCCGGGTTATTAGCGTTCCTTCGCGCATAGGCATAGGCAAATGCCGTGATACCCAGGGCCCCTGCATGGGTTCCCATGTGCCAGCCATCGGCCAGAAGTGCCATAGAACCAAAGATATATCCTCCGACCACTTCCACCACCATCATGATGAGGGTAAACAGGATGACAATATAGGTCCGGCGTTCGGCGCTTCCGTCCCCATCCACATGGAAGGAGTGCTTGTGCTTGTGGTCTTCTATTTCAAAGATATGCACCATATCTCATCCCAATCATCCATCGAAAACAGGCAGAATGATGGTCACACGCGTCCCCCTGCCCGGTTCGCTATCTAATTTTATGTCACCCTCATGAGACTCTATGATCTTATGTACGATGGCGAGCCCGAGGCCCGTTCCCGACTGCTTGGTCGTGAAGTAAGGATCAAATACATGGCTGATGTCCTTCC
>JAFDIX010000631.1 GCA_019307805.1 Deltaproteobacteria bacterium
ATGGGGCCAACCGGCTGGGCTGCAATTCCCTGTTGGACCTGGTGGTCTTTGGCCGGAGGGCCGGGAGAAAAATTCTTCAGGATCTTGAAGATATTGCCTGGAGCCCCATGCCCAAGAGTCCGGAGGGGGAAGCCCTGGGAAAGATTCTGCGTCTAAAAAGCGGGGGAGGGGGAGAAAAAGCGTGGGTGATTCGGCAGGAGATGCAGGAAGCGATGATGGAGCATTGCTCTGTTTTCCGGACGAGAGAAGGGCTTCAAAAGGCCCTGAAGAGCGTCCAGGAGCTGATCCATCGCTATGAAAGGGTGGGGATAGACAACAGGGGAAGCCGTTTCAACACGGAACTCCTGGAGGCCATTGAACTGGAATCCCTTCTGGGTCTGGCCCAGACCATATTGATCTCTGCCATGGCCCGGGAGGAGAGCCGGGGGGCCCATTATCGCGAAGATTACCCCGAACGGGATGATAATACCTGGCTGAAGCATACCCTGGTCCGGAAGACGGATGAGGGGCCACGGCTTTCCTACAAACCGGTTTCCATCATAGGTTTTGAACCCAAACCAAGGGTCTATTGATATGGAGATGCGATTCAAGATAACCCGTTTCGCTCCGGGTGTGGATGAGAAACCCTATTACAAGGAATATGGGTTGGAGGCGGAACCCGGAGAACGCATCCTGGATTGTCTCAACCGGATCAAGTGGGAGCAGGACGGGACCCTCGGTTTTCGTGCCTCCTGCGGTCACGGGGTGTGCGGTTCGGACGGGATGAGAATCAACGGCCGATGTGCCCTGGCCTGTCAGAAACTGGTGAAAGAATATGAGGGGGAGGAGGTGGTGATTGAACCCCTTCCTTCCTTCAAGGTGCTCAAGGATCTGGTGGTTGACCTGGATCCCTTTTTTGAAAAGGTGCGGCTGATGAAGCCCTATCTTATCGCTGACGGCGCGCCACCAGCCCGGGAACGTCTTCAGGCCCCGGAGGAGAGCAAAAAGGTGGATGTGGCCATTCGCTGCATCCTGTGTGCATGCTGTATGGGGTCATGCCCGGTGGTGAATGAAAATGAGCAGTTTCTGGGGCCTGCCCCCCTGGTCTGGGCCTTCCGGTTTATCTTTGATTCCCGGGACAGCAGATCCCTGGAAAGGCTCAAGGCCGTAGACTATCCCGATGGGGCCCATGCCTGTGCCAATTATTTTGAATGCACCCGGTCCTGCCCCAAGGAGATCAGTGTCACCAAGTATATCAATAGGATTAAAAGAGAAATCCAGATGACCTTGAATGAAGGGGAAAAGTAAACAATTTATGGTTATATTAAAATTTTGGCCTCTGGGTCAGATCAGGGTTAGATGATTCTGCCTTGGAGTTTTGTGTCTAAAATCACAAATTCCAAGCACCAAATATCAAATAAATCACAAATCACAAACTCCAAACCGACTCAAAACGATTGTTATTTTGTTTGGGGTTTTGAATTTTGGTCATTTTTATTTGTTTGCTTTTTGGGATTTGTTATTTGAAATTTCAACAGGCAATGACCTTTCAACAAAGCAAATCCGAGTTTGGAGTTATTAGAGCTAAGTTCTCTGGTTAAGATAAATATTTCAAATATATACGGTAACTTTTTAGAGGGACAGTTTATGTCAAAAGACAACGTAATCTATTCCCTGGAACCGGAAGATTTTTATTACATGGACATCAACGTGCCCTGCCAGGGGGCATGTCCTGCCTTGACCAATATCCCCGCCTATATCCGTGCCCTCTATGAGGAGCGCCACGGACGTTCCTATGAGATCAATCACATGGCCAACATTCTTCCAGGGGTATTGGGGCGCATCTGCTCCCGCCCCTGTGAGGACAAGTGCAGGCATGGTGAATCGGAACTGGGAAAACCGGTCAACATCTGCCATATCAAACGGGCCGCAGCTGATTTTCGAGAACCACCGGCCACTGTGGGGGATGCCCCTGCGGCCGGTTTGGGTAAGCATGTGGCCATTATCGGTTCAGGCCCTGCCGGGTTGGCAGCCGCACATGACCTCGCAACCATCGGTATGAAGGTGACTATCTATGAGGCCATGGAGCGTACCGGAGGAATGCTCCGGTACGGCATTCCCGAATTCAGACTTCCAAGGCAAATCCTGGACAAAGAAATCGACGCTATTCTCGACCTGGGGGTGACCCTCAAGACAGGGGTGAGGATCGGTACTGACCTGGATATGGGGGACCTCCTCCAGGAGTATGACGGGGTCGTGATGGCTGCCGGCTGTTACCGGTCCCTTTCCCTCAATGTCCCCGGCGAAGACCTGCCTCTGGTCTATCCCGGTCTTGAATTCATGGTGGATGTCTGTTCAGGAGGAGAGCCGGAGGTCGGGAAAAAGGTCCTTGTCATCGGGGCCGGATTTACCGCCTTTGATTGCGCACGGTCTGCCCTGCGGCTCGGTGCGGAAGATGTTACAATCTGTCTGCGGCGCACTGAGGAGGACCTTCAGGTCACCAGGGATGAGGTTCTCGAAACAAAAAGGGAAGGGGTCAGGATCAACTCCCTCATGCTTTCCCGGAGGGTAGTGGGTAACGGAAAAGTGGAAGGGATAGCGTTTGTCCGCACCCACCCGGGCGAAATCAGACAGGACGGCAAGCGTGAGATAACACCCATTGAGGGAAGCGATTTTACAGTACCTGCCGATGCGGTGATCGTGGCCACGGGTCAGGCACAGTATCCCATTGAATCGCCCGGAGAAAAGAACGAACGCGGTATCTTGATCGTGGATGACGCCCTGCGAACATCCGCGAAGGGCCTCTATGTGGCAGGCGATTATCTGACAGGACCCTCAACCGTGATCGAGGCCATT
>JAFDIX010000104.1:0-5340 GCA_019307805.1 Deltaproteobacteria bacterium
ATGGACAATCCTTTGATACAGAGACGGACCTTACCGCCCCTGAACGTCATATCCTCCAAAAGCTGTTTCTCTGGGAGTCCATGGCTTCCAGTCTTGAACAATTCAAAGAGAAAAGAGATCTGGCCCTGAATGCGGGTTGGAACAATTCCGGCCCGGTTTCAGAAAGCACGAACCTGAAACTGATTATTCAGGATTTGGAAAAAAAGGTTAAAGACCGGCTGCAAAAGGCAGAATAACGAATAGGTCGTTCAAATGGCATAGCCTGATATCTCTGATTTTGAGGACGAAGGTTGGGCAATTTATTTGCAAATTCTGAGCCTGAAACAAAAGATGCCATGACCCGTTTGACTCGCGGCGATCAGGCGGACGTGCCCCTCAATGTGGCCATCGTTGGAGGCGGCAAGGCCTGCTACAACCTTTCAAATGCTGGATACAGACCGCCTCTCGCGCCTTCGAATGAAGATTCTGGGAGTTTCCGACGTGAACGGCGAAGCCCCCGGTCTTCAGTTCGCCCAAACATTAGGGCTTTTCACCACCACCGATTTTCAGCAACTTTTTTCCCTCGAGGGACTCAATCTGATCATTGAACTGACCGGATCGACCAAGGTCAGGGAAGCTCTCCTTCGAACCAAACCCCCAGGGGTCTCTTTCATCGACTTCAGGGCTGCAAGGCTGCTTTGGGACCTCCTTCAGACAGAGGTGGCAAAGACCGAACTCGAAAGGGACCGACAGCAGTTTGAGGAAAGAAGCAAAAAGGAGACCCAGGTGATTCTGGACTCCCTGCCCTACCGTATTATGGTGGTGAATCTGGATAAAACCATTGATACGGTCAATGAAACCTTTTTAAAGGATTTTGGGATCAGCAGTAGTGAGGTGCTGGGCAAGCTCTGCTATGAGGTGAGATACGGCCTGGACAGGCCCTGCCATGAGGATGGGGCCGCCTGTTACCTGGTGGACCGTCTTGAAGAGTTGAAGGAAAAAGAGCTCCTCATAAATTATGAAGAGTACCATGATGAGCATGGGAACACGCGATTTGATGTGATTACCGTGGCACCCATTCTGGATGAAAAGGGAGAAGTGATTCAGATCCTGGAGGCCTCCAGAGATGTGACAGACCGGATCAAACTGGAAAAGGAGGCAGAGAAGTCCAAGACATTTTTTCAAAATGTCATCCAGAGCACGGTGGATGGTATTGTGGTGGTAGACACCAAGGGAAATGTCCTCATATTCAACGAGGGCATGGAAAAACTGACCGGCTTTAAGTCCGAAGAAATCATCAACCGGGGGCACCTGAGTACTTTCTATGACATTGACGTGGCCAAAGAGAATATGCTGAAGATGCGCAGTGATCAATACGGCTCCCAGGGCAAGCTCAACCCCACGAGCATGACCATCACCATCAAGAGCGGCGAGGAAATCCCCATCACCCTGTCGGCCTCCATTATCACTGTTGACGGGAAGGAAATAGGCAGTGTCGGTGTATTCACGGACATGAGGGAAATCCTTGAGATGCGCAAAAATCTGGAGGAAGCCCATCTTCAACTGGTCCAGTCTGAGAAGATCGCCTCGGTGGGAAGAATGGCTGCCGGCGTGGCCCATGAAATCAACAATCCCTTGTCCGGTATTCTCATCTATGCCGAATTGCTCAAGGAGAGCCTTCAAGAGGATGCCGAGAAGGTCAAGGATGCCCAGGAAATCATCGATCAGACCCTGCGGTGCAAAAGAATCGTGTCGGATCTCCTTGAATTCAGCCGCCAGACAGTCGGAAAGGTCTCCACCTTTCCCGTGGAGGATTTGCTCAACAAGTCCTTGAACCTTCTCGTAAACCAGGCCATTTTCCAGAACATTGAGGTCATTCGGGAAATAGACCGGGATATAACCGGGATATACCTGCGATGGTGGGAGATTTTGGCCAGTTGTCCCAGGTTTTTACCAATCTCTACATCAATGCTGCAGACGCCATGGGAGGAAAGGGAAAACTCATCATAGGG
The DNA here is from genome assembly GCA_019307805.1 of Deltaproteobacteria bacterium. Taxonomy (GTDB): domain Bacteria; phylum Desulfobacterota; class DSM-4660; order Desulfatiglandales; family HGW-15; genus JAFDIX01. The sequence goes on from JAFDIX010000104.1 coordinate 1,992, forward strand.
GCGCGGTTTCAACCGGAAAGGAATCTCTTCACCATTTTGGTCTCCGATACGGGCCCCGGTATTCCGGAAGCCCTGAAGGATAAGATCTTTGATATCTTTTTTACCACCAAACCGACGGGTAAGGGAACGGGTCTGGGTCTCAGCATCTCACAGAACATTATCAAACTGCATGGCGGTATCATTGCGGTGGAATGCCCCCCCAGTGGAGGGACAACCTTTGTTATTGAACTCCCCCTGGGGTTTGTGGAGCACCCCGACGAAGAACCTCTTTTTATATGACGGGATGGGTGATGGACAAGCAAATCAAGATACTGGTGGTCGACGACGAAAGGGTGGTCCGGGACGGATGCCACCGTGTACTCACGGGCAAGGGGTTTGACGTCCTGACTGCGGAAAACGGCGAGCAGGCCATGGATATCCTCCCCCGGGAGTCGGTGGATATCATCCTCCTGGACCTGAAAATGCCTGTCATGAGCGGCGAGGAGGTCCTGGAAAAGGTGCAGGACCAATATCCGGACATCCCGGTCATCATCATCACGGGTCACGGGACCATTGACACGGCCGTCGAGTGCATGAAAACCGGGGCCTATGATTTTGTCACCAAACCCTTTCAGTTGGAGCAATTTCTCCTGACCATCAACAGGGCCGCTGAAAAAAGAAACCTGGGACTGAAAGCAAAACAATTTGAAGAAGAAAATATACGCAATCTCTATGATCTCGACCTGGAAAAGAGCCGTCTCAAAACCATTATCAACTGCATGGCCAACGGCGTCATGGTCACGAACCGCAATCTTGAGGTGGTACTGCACAACCCCGCCCTCATGAAACTCCTGGAGATCACCGGTGAGGTACAAAACCCCGTTTCCCTGTCCCAAATTATCGACCATGAAGACATCATAGAGACCTTGACCTGGATCCAATCCGACAGGGCACAGGATGGTGAAATCATCTCACAGGAAATAAAGACAGGCTCCAGTGTCGTCAGGGCCATCTCCGCACCGGCCCTGGGTCCCGATAATGATGTTGTCGGAAGTGTCACCGTGCTGGAAGATATTACGGCCTTCAAGCAGCTCGATGAGATGAAATCTGATTTTGTGAACATGGTAGCCCACGAGTTACGCAGCCCCCTTGTTTCCATTCGACAGCAAAACAGTGTGTTGTTGGAGGGCCTGGCAGGTCCTCTTGAGGACAAGCAGAAGGATTTCCTGGAACGGGGTATGAGAAAGATCGACCAGCTCCTGGAACTGATCAATGACCTGCTCGATATTGCCAAAATCGCGGCAGGCAAGCATGTACAGCACCTTGTCCCTACGGATATCGACCCCATCATCAATGAGACGCTCGCCCTGCTGGAGACCCGGGCCGAGGACCACCACATTCAACTCAACTACTCGTCTGAAAACCCCAAGCCGGTCCTGGCCGATGCAAAAAGGATAGAGGAAGTTTTCAGCAATCTTATCACCAATGCCATCAACTACTCTCCCGACGGCGGAAAAGTGGACGTCTCTGTTGCGGGACTGGGTGAATATATGGAGATAAAGGTAAAGGATACAGGCGTGGGCATCCTAGAGGAGGAGCTTCCCAAGATTTTCGATAAATTTTACAGGGTTAAGCATCCCAAGACTCGCCAGGTCATGGGTACCGGACTCGGGCTTGCCATTGTCAAGGGGATTATCGATGCCCATCATGGAACCATCCATGTAGAGAGCGCCCCTGATAAGGGTACAACCTTTAGAATACTGCTCCCGGTGATTACGTCCCATGGGTAGGACCCTCGGGACTTCTCCAATTTCCCAGCAGTGGTGGGGAATTGGAACTTGCCAAGGGGCGCACATTCCTTTATTATACTGTTTCCTTTGGAATTGAAGGATCTTGTAACGGAGACTCCAGAACAATATCAGTGGGTTATGCCAATAACGCGGAGGTTCTAGCGATGCTGCTAAAAGAAAAGATCAAATCCGGGGAATTCATTGTGCTGGCCGAATTTGAAACACCGAAAGGTGCGGATTTCACCCCCCTCCTGAAGCACGCCGAACAAATCAAGGGGCGACTCGATGCCCTGGTTATTCCCGAAATGGCCAATGCGGTAATGAAGGCAAGTTCCCTGGGGGGCTGTGCCTATTTCCAGAAACAAGGGATAGAAACAGTGTTACAGGTCTGCTGCAGGGACAGGAACCGTCTTGCCCTCCAGGCAGATCTCCTGGCTGCCGGCGCCCTGGAGATCAGGAACATCATGGCCCTGTCCGGGGAGGACATCCGCTTCGGGGACCATCCCCAGGCAAGGGAGGTCCATGACCTGAACCTCCTGGAACTCCTGGAATCCATCCAGAAGCTTCAGCAGGGCAAAGACCTGGCAGGCATTGAACTCCGGGGGACACCCCAATTCTGTACGGGCTCCACCATTGATTCCGGTGCCCCGGGCGGGCTCCTTGAGCTTGAATTGGAAAACCTCCTCAAGATGATTGACTACGGTGTAGAATATGTGGTCACCAAGCCCGTATTCGATGTGCGACGATTTCAGGAGTTCGTCAAACGGGTTGACACCAGTCGGGTTGCCGTCATACCAACGGTCCTTCTTCTGAAGTCCGCGGGCATGGCCCGGTATATAGACCGAAACATCAAGGGAATTTCCATACCTCCGGAGATGATCCGAGGCATCCAAAAGGCGCCGGACAAGGTGCAGGAATGCATTCGCATTGCAGGAGAACTCATCTCCCGGCTCAAAGAAATGGGAATGGCCGGTGTCTATATTTCAACGGTAGGCTGGGAGGACAAACTCCCCCAGCTCATGGGCGAGGCAAAAATTTAGGGAACCCGGGCAGAAGGAGAAATAGCGACAAACGAAGGGATAGAATAGGTCATTTCCTCTGGCTGAAGGATACTGGCTTCTGGATACTCGATACTGGATAAAAAACCCTTCCTTTGGCAATCCAGCATCCAGAGACCAGTATCCAGCATCTTGGGGCTTTATCTGGATTTGGAAGATCATAAAGGTTTAGCATAAATTATAATTTTCAGGAGTACTCTAGTGAAAGGAAAGGTGCATGTCTGATCAAGATTCCAAACTGTCCGGATCTGTTCTGATTGTTGGGGGTGGCATAACCGGTATGCAGGCGGCCCTGGACCTTGCCGACTCCGGTTATTATGTTCATCTCCTGGAAAAATCACCGGCCATTGGTGGGGTCATGAGTGAGTTGGACAAGACCTTCCCCACCAATGACTGTGCCATGTGAATTATCTCACCCAAACTGGTCGAGGTCGGCCGGCATCTGAACATAGACCTGATTACCTGCGCCGAGGTGAAAGGCGTAGAAGGCTCCAAGGGAAATTTCAAGGTCACTGTCCGAAA
>JAFDIX010000104.1:5362-13521 GCA_019307805.1 Deltaproteobacteria bacterium
CCTGACAAGTGCACCGCCTGCGGCGATTGTGAAAAAGTGTGCCCGGTCCAACTGCCCAGCGAGTATGACCAGGGACTTTCCTCAAGAGGGGCGACCTACAAAAAGTATCCCCAGGCCATCCCCGGCGCCTTTGCCATTGAAAAGACGGACAAGGCCCCCTGCCGCCTGGCCTGCCCCGCAGGTTTGAATGTGCAGGGTTACGTACAAATGGTGGGTGAAGGGAAATATAAAGAGGCCCTGGAGATTATCATGGAGGACCTACCCCTACCGGGGGTCCTCGGAAGAATCTGCCCCCATGGGTGTGAAGATGCCTGCCGCCGTTGCGAAGTGGACGACCCGGTAGCGATCAGGGATCTCAAACGGCTGGCCGCTGACCAGTGTGATCCGAGAGAGATTGAAATAGCGTGCCTCCCCAAGCGGGAGGAAAAAGTGGCCATTGTGGGTTCGGGACCGGCAGGTCTTTCAGCGGCCTACCACCTTGCCCGGAAAGGCATTCTGTCTACCATTTTCGAGGCCCTTCCCGAGCCGGGCGGCATGCTGCGTGTCGGCATTCCCGCCCACCGGCTGCCCAGAGACATCCTGGATCAGGAGATTGAAATAATCACCAATCTGGGGGTAGAAATCAAGACCAATGCCCCCATAGGACCTGATCTCACCGTGGAAGACCTTCTGGAAAAGGGGTACAAAGCCGTTTATCTGGCCCTGGGCGCCCACAAGGGAATTGACTTGGGCATCCCCGGAGAAAAGGTCAAGGGTGTGGTGCAGGGTGTAGATTTCCTCCGGGAAGTCAATTTGACGGGCAAAACATCCGTGGGCAAAAAGATTGCCATCATCGGCGGGGGAAATGTGGCCATTGACGTGGCCCGCTCCGCCGTCCGCCTGGGGGCTGAGGAGGTCTCCATAATCTATCGCAGGACCCGTGCAGAAATGCCTGCCTGGGAAGAAGAGATCCGCGCAGCAGAACATGAAGGCACGGAAATCACTTATCTTTCCGCACCCCAGGAAGTCCTGACCCGGGACGGCCAGGTCGTGGGCCTGCGCTGCATCCGCATGGAACTGGGAGAACCGGACTCCTCCGGGAGAAGACGGCCCATTCCCATTCCCGGCAGTGAATATGACACGGATATCGATCAACTCATACCGGCAATCGGTCAGAGACCGGACATCTCTTCCCTGGAAGATGTCATGGGTCTTGATATCTCCCGGTGGGGAACCATCGAGGTGGATCCCGTAACCTATGCCACGGGTCACGACGGGGTCTTTGCGGGTGGAGATATCCAGACCGGGCCCTGGGTGGCCATCGGGGCCATTGCAGCAGGCCAGGAGGCCGCTGAGTCCATAGTCCGGTACCTGGATGGTCGGGACATGACCGAAGGCAGAGAGCCCGTAACCAATGATAACCCAATCTACCGCCCCATTCCCCCCTATGAAGCCGTAAAACAGAGAGCGCAAATGCCCGAGTTGTCCCTTGAGGAAAGAAAGGGCAATTTTACTGAAGTGGAATTGGGCTACGGGGAAGAGGACGGCCAGGGGGAAGCCCACCGTTGCCTGAACTGCGGGTACTGTTGTGAATGTTTCCAATGTGTAGATGCCTGCGGCCCCAACGCCGTCACCCGGGAAACCCATGAACAGGTCCCCGAGACCCTGGAGCTGAAGGTTGGTTCCATCATCATGGCCCCCGGTTTCCAGGCCTTTGATCCCACACAATTTGAGACCTACCACTACAGCGGACACCCCAATGTCCTTACGGCAAACGAATTTGAGCGGATTCTGTCTGCTTCCGGTCCCACCATGGGCCACCTTGTCCGACCCTCGGATGAAAAGGAACCGAAAAAAATCGCCTGGCTCCAGTGCGTCGGTTCCAGGGATCTGAACAGGTGCGACCACGGATATTGTTCATCGGTCTGCTGCATGTACGCCATCAAGGAGGCGATGATCGCCAAGGAGCACAGCAAGGACTCCCTGGACGCCGCCATCTTCTTCATGGATATGCGGACCTTTGGCAAGGACTACGAAAGCTATTACAACAAGGCCAAGGACGAGGCCGGTGTCCGGTTCATCCGCTCCCGCATCCACAGCATTGATCCCATCCCTGAAAGCGATGACCTCCTTATTCAGTATGCGGATGCCGAAGGGGGCATACACCAGGAACGCTTTGACATGGTCGTTCTGTCCGTGGGGCTGGAGATTCCTTCAGAAACCTCTGAACTCTGCGCGCGTCTCGGCATTTCCATGAACGAGAATGATTTCATTGCCTCCCCGACCTTCGCCCCCGTTGAGACATCCGTCCCGGGCATCTACGGCTGTGGGGTGATATCCGGCCCCAAGGATATCCCCTCCTCCGTCATGGATGCGAGCGCAGCGGCCTGCGCAGCAAGTGTGGACCTCAGTGAGGCACGGGGAACCGAAAGCAAGGTCAAGGAAATACCTGATGAAATCGATGTTTCTGAAGAGGAACCGAGAATCGGCGTCTTTGTTTGCAACTGCGGTACCAACATCGGGGGTGTTGTTGATGTCCCGGGCGTTGCGGAATACGCCGCCACCCTGCCGAACGTGGTTCATGTGGATCAGAATCTCTTTACCTGTGCACAGGACACCCAGGACCAGATGAAAGAGGTAATCAAGGAGCATGGGCTCAACAGGGTGCTGGTGGCAGCCTGTTCACCCATGACCCATGAACCCCTTTTCCAGGAAACCCTCCAGAGCTGCGGCCTCAACAAATACCTCTTTGAAATGGCCAATATTAGAAATCAGAATTCCTGGGTCCACAGTGGTGACCCGAGCTCGGCTACGGACAAGGCAAAGGACCTCATCAGGATGTCCGTGGCAAGGGCCTCCCTTCTCAAGCCCCTTCGGGCCAAGAGTATCACCATCAACAAGAGGGGGTTGGTCATTGGCGGCGGCGTGGCGGGAATGACGGCATCCCTCGGACTGGCTGATCAGGGTTTCGAGGTAGTCCTGGTTGAAAAGGAACCTCAACTGGGAGGCCTTTCGCGTGAGTTGACCCACACCATCGACGGCGCAAACATTCAGGAACACATCCTGGAACTCATAGAAAGGGTGAACCGTCACGAACAGATCCAGGTGTTGACCGAATCCCTGATTGTGGGGTTCAGCGGCTTTAAAGGCAATTTTACGACAGAGGTCCTGGTGGGCCCGGCCATGTATGAAAGAAAGATCGACCATGGTGTGGTCATACTGGCCACCGGTGCCAATGAGTATGTTCCCCAGGAGTTCCTCTACGGTGAGCACGACAGGGTCGTGACCCAGATCCAACTGGCACGAAGGCTTGAAGACAAGGGTGCTACGGATCTCCAGAACGTGGTCATGATCCAGTGCGTTGGCTCCCGGAACGATGATTTCGCCAACTGCTCCCGCATCTGCTGTCAAAACGCGGTCAAGAATGCCCTCCATATCAAGGAACTCAATCCCGAGGCCAATGTCTATGTGCTTTACCGTGATATTCGCACCTATGGGCAGATGGAAGATTACTATCGCGAGGCAAGGCAGCAGGGGGTTTTCTTCATCCGTTTTGACCAGGACGAACCCCCAAGGGTGGATTCCACTGAAAAGGGCCTCATGATCACCGTTAAAGACCATGTGCTTCAAATGGATATCTCCCTGCCCGCTGACTTTCTTGCCCTGAGTGCGGGTATGCGCCCCACGGATACGGAGGAATTGGCCACCATCATCAAGCTGCCGCGGAATCAGGACGGGTATTTCATGGAGGCCCACGTGAAGCTGCGTCCCGTGGATATGGCCAGCGAAGGCATTTTTGTGTGCGGAACCGCCCACAGCCCCAAGCTCATCTCCGAATCCATCTCCCAGGCCATGGCCGCCGCATCACGGGCAGGTACATTTCTGTCCCAGACAGAGATCACCCTCTCCGTGGTGACCGCCAAAGTGGATCAGGAGCATTGCGCCTCGTGCCTCGTGTGCGTGAGATCCTGCCCCTGGGGCGTCCCCCGAATTAATGAAGACGGGGTCAGCGAAATTGATGAGGCCCTCTGCCGGGGTTGCGGGATATGCACGGCAGAATGCCCTGCGAAGGTTATTCAGCTCAGCTGGTATGAAGACGATCAAGTCATGAGCAAGGTAGATGCATTGTTGGAAGGAGTCCTGTAATGGAAGCATTCAAACCCGTCATCATTGCCTTTTGTTGTCAAGCTTGAGGGTATACCGCAGCGGACCTGGCAGGTTCCATGCGACTCCAGTACCCGGACAGTATCAAGATTGTGAGTATCCCCTGTACCGGCAAGGTTGATATCATACATCTGCTCCACGCCTTTGAAAAAGGGGTGGATGGGGCATATGTGGTCGGTTGCATGGAGGGGGAATGCCGGTACAGCAATGGCAATCTGAGGGCGCGAAAGAGGGTGGAAAAGGCCCAGGAAATCCTCGAGAGCATCGGAATCGGTGGAGAACGGGTGCAGATGTATAATCTTTCCTCCAGCGAGGCGCCCCGATTCGTTCAATATGCACAGGAAATGACGGAAAAAATTACGGCCATGGGACCCAATCCCATCAAACTGGCCAAAGGGCGGAAGGCGGCCTAGGAGCCTGTCGAACGGCAGATGGGGGTTTTCCGACAGCCTCCTAGTGGGTTTCCGGTTGCACCCGGTGCATTTCATGCTAAGATATGATCCCGTTGAAACCCGCCCCTACAGCCTGAACACTGACAGGCGGCGGAAAAATGTTTTGAGAAAGGCATTGGACTCAGAACTGGAATCAATGACTTCAGAAAAGGGGTTTTGACAAATGATTGTGGCCAAGAACAAGCCGGTTGAAGAGATCATCGAAGAAGTAAAGGATTTTGGCAAAATATTGTTGGTGGGTTGCAATGAATGCGTAACGGTCTGCGAGGCGGGCGGCAAAAAAGAAGTTGCAGTGCTCGCTTCGGCACTCCGGATGTACTTCATGAACCAGGGCCAGGACATGAAAATTGACGAAGTGACCCTTGAACGCCAATGCGATCATGAGTATCTGGAGGAAATCCGAAACATGGTGGATCATTATGATGCCATACTCTCTCTCGCATGTGGCGTCGGTGTTCAGTTCATGGCTGAAAAATATTTCCAAACGCCTGTGCTGCCCGGTGTGGACACCTGCTTCATGGGGGTGACCGAGGAAAGAGGCGTGTGGACGGAACGCTGCCAGGGTTGCGGACAATGCATTTTGGCCCGCACAGGGGGAATTTGCCCTGTTACGAGATGTGCCAAAAGGCTTTTCAATGGACCCTGCGGCGGTTCCACCAATGGGCATTGTGAAATCAACAAGGATGTTGTCTGCGGCTGGCAGGTCATTGTGGATCGTCTAAAGGAACTGGATCGGTTTGATGACTACGAAAAGCTCGCACCTGTTAAGGATTGGTCCACCGAAAGGGCCGGCGGGCCCAGGACTGTGGTGAGGGAGGATGTGAAATCATGAGCACCAAAACGCCGAGCAAACTTGAAAAAATTCTCTTACAGGGACTTCACGCTGTGACTTCGGAGGTAGGCCCTCCCCGGGGAAGCGACCCCGAGGCCATTACCAAAAAGGCTGAATTGATCAAAGACCATGTGGATGCTATCAACATCACGGATAACCAGACCTCTGTGACAAGGCTGTGCAGCCTGGCAGCGTGCATCCACCTGAAGCTCATGGGTCTTGAACCTGTTCTTCAGATGGTTGTGAGGGACAGAAACAGGATTGCCTTGCAGAGTGATATTCTGGGTGCGGCATCCTTTGGCATCAACAACATTCTTTGTCTTTCAGGCGATCATCAGATCTTCGGAGACAATCCCCAGGGGCAGAACGTATTTGACATTGATTCCATGCAACTGATTCAACTGGTAAGGCGCATGCGGGATGAGGGCAAATTCCTGGGAGGCGATGAGATCAAGAAACCCCCAAATATGTTTGTCGGGGCCGCGGCCAATCCATTTGCCGATCCATTTGAGATCCGTGTTCCGCGGCTTGCCAAAAAGATCGCAGCCGGTGTCGAGTTCATTCAGACCCAGTGCATTTATAATCTGGACAAGTTTGAACTGTGGATGAAGGATGCCCGTGATCGAGGTCTCCACGAAAAGGTGCATATCCTTGCAGGGGTCACCCCCCTTAAATCCGCAGGCATGGCAAAATATATGAAAAACCGGGTCCCCGGAATGGACGTGCCGGACGACGTGGTCAAACGCATGAGCGATACGCCCAAAGAAAAACAGGCTGAAGAAGGCATCAAGATCTGCATAGAATCTATCCAGCGACTCAAGGAGGTGGAAGGGGTCCGAGGTTTTCATATCATGGCCATCGAGTGGGAAGAGAAGGTTGCGGAAATAGTGGAACAGGCCGGACTCCACCCAAGGCCTGAGTTAGACTAGTAAATAAAAAGGAGGTTTCATTATGTCTGAAAAATATATCCTGGTTGTTGATGATGATCCTGATCTGGTAGAAACCGTTGCAATGATGCTTGAGAGTAAGGGCTGTGAAGTGGGAAGGGCCTATGATGGCGTCGAAGGCGAGGAGTCCATCAAGGAACGGCGTCCTGATCTGGTGATTCTTGACATCATGATGCCCCGCAAGGACGGATATGTGCTTTGCAACCAACTCAAGGCAAGTGAGGATACTCAGGATATTCCCGTGGTCCTGTTGACGGCGGTTGGTGAGGCGGTTCCAAGCACCACTTACTCCCATGCGGACGGCATGGCAACGGAAGCGGACGATTACATCCCTAAACCCATTGACACGGAAAGTCTCTGGGAGGTGGTAAGCGGGCTGATTGACTAGCAAATCGAATGACTCTAACAGGGCTTTCCCGTGATCTTTTCTTGAGGCAACCGATTCCAACGGAGGCCCATGCCGACCAGGAGGCCATGACCATATGGCACCTAAAGCACGACTCGGTGGTTTCAAGGTTCTCAAAGATGTCTTCTGGTTTTCTCTTCTTTTTCCGAAACAAAATGAGAATACCCCTGCCACACTATGTCAACGCATTACAGATGAAAAAATCAATCTCCCCTATATCACCTGCTTGAACAATGCCCATACCTGGGGAATGAATCTTGCGGTAGACGCCCCTGAAGGGACGCGCATGTCTCGACTTCTCCAGGAAACGGGAACCAAAGCCGTCCATGACCCCAAAAGTGTCATCCTCTCCATCTTTCCCCACAAAAACGATCCGGAGATAACCGGCGGACTATTGAGCGCTCTGGGCAAAGAGGGTGAGGGGCCGAAGGCATGGGCCAATTCACCCAGTGCCATTTCCATTGTCATGAAGGAGGATCATCTCAATACCGCGAGTGCGGCCCTGTTCGGCCCCTTCAGTTTCAGTGCCTATAGAACCCCTGAGGACTGGAAACTCGCGCAAAAGGGCAAAGAGAAACTGTACAAGGAAGTGGTGGCCTCCTATCAGGAAAAGCAGCCCAAAATCTATGGGCTCAGTGTGCAGGAAAATCAGGAATTGGTCCATATAAAAGCCCAAGAAGAGGATATGGGGGGTCTTGGAAAGGCCTTTGGGGAGTTTGGCCGCCTGGGTCTCAACCTCACCTTTTTGACGACGGGCCCCTGCCGGGAGGCAGGCAAGGGACTGCTCGCCTTCTGTCTCCCGAGATCCGAAGAGCCCTCGCTTTCTGCCGTGGTAAAGGGTGTCGTCAACCACATGGAAATGGATAACCGCTCCCCTGTTGCCACCTTTGCAATGAACGGCCCGCATTTTGGGGATCGATACGGCATCGCAAGCGGGCTCATGAAAATCTTTCGTGAGACAGGAATAGAGCTTCTGGGGCTGAATTGCACCATCGCCTCCATTATCGGCGTAGTCCCTTCAGAGCAAACAGATTCCGCTATCGAAGCCCTGCAGTCCTATTTTGAAATCCCCACCATCATCAGAAAGGGCTGAGGGGGTATGGGAATTTGTCATTTATCTGCTATTTCGTATTTATATCGTTCACGATTTAGGAGCAGCTATGGGCAACGATGAAATGGGTGGCTATCTCGATGCGGTCCGGGAGACCATGGACTGGGAAAAACGGAGACAAGGCCTCAACCGGCGATTCCTGGAAACCTTCCAGTATGCCTTCCAGTATTCAAGGGCATACAGGGACATCTATGGAATCGCCAAGGTAGACCCTTCCCGGATAAAAAGCCTGGATGACTTGGAAAAGATCCCCGTGCTTCAAATGGAG
>JAFDIX010000632.1 GCA_019307805.1 Deltaproteobacteria bacterium
TATCTGCATGCTGCTGGGACTCGTGCCTGGAATTTTTGGACTCCACAGCCCTTTGGCGCTTATTTGTTTTGAGGCCATCATCCCCATGACCGTGATGCTGGGCCTTGGTTTACCTGTCACCAAACGCTACCCGGCCTATTATCAGAGGAAACTCGGTCTGGGCCCCATGCCCCAAAATACCCACAGGCAAGACAGGGGGACCGATCTGGAATCAGAGCAAATAGCAAAACCATCCATGAACCGACATTCAAGGACCTTAGAAGGAAGGGAGGAACAAAAAATGGCTGCACCGCCTACCATTGTTGCCATCAACGGGTCGCCACATGAGGGTATTGGCAATACCTTTATGATGATCGAGATGCTGCGCCAACCCCTGTCAAAGGAAGGCTTTGAACTGGAAGTCATTCACCTGTCTCAGAATGATATTGGGTACTGTAAAGGTTGTGGGTTCTGTTTAGAAAGGGGGAAATGCTGGATCAAGGATGATCACCGGGGCATCATGGAACGGCTCTCGGATGCTGACGGAATTATTCTGGGCTCCCCGGTATATATCATGCACGTTACCGCCCAGATGAAGACCTTTTTGGACAGAAGTCTTGGTGTAGGCCATAAACCCCGGTCCGCCTGGAAACCCGGTTTGGCCGTGTGCGTCTCGGCAGGTCTGGCAGAAGTGGACACCGCCCACTACCTGGCCAATGCCCTGCGCATCTTTGGCGGCTTTTCAGTAGGGACTTTCACGTCCATTGCCCCGTCCCCGGGCGAATTCATAGGAAAGGAGGCCGTCGAGGCACGGGCCCAGGATCTGGCAAGGGATTTGGCCCGTTCCATAAAAGAAAAGCGCCGATACCCTGCGACAGAATATGATCTCCGTTTCTACCAGTTCATGGGAGACCTGGTGAAGGCCAACAAAGACGGCGTCATGAAGGATGATTTTCACCACTGGGAGAAACACGGCCTCTTTGAGGGGTTTGAGACCTATGTCCAGCAGAAAAGGACCCGGGTCCCATATGACGATGCGTCGCGCCAGGCATGGATCAAGGGGATGATTGCCAAACAAAAAGAGGAAAAGAAACCTGCCGAAGAAACGTCTGCTAAAACCGATACACCCAGGATTCGCCCAGAGCTGCCAAAGACCTGTAAAGGGCTTTTACAGATCATGCCCCTGGGTTTCAGGGCAGATGCCGCCGAAGGCCTGAATGCGATCTACCAGTTTGAGGTGAGCGGAAGTGAAAATTTTGTGGCCCACCTGAAAATAGAAAAAGGGGCCTGTACCTATCAGGACGGCCCGGCAGACCAACCCAATGTGACCATTAAGACCCCGGCCGACATCTGGTTGGCCATATCCATGGGTGAAATGGATGGGCAGCAGGCATTCATGGGTGGAAAATACACTGTGGAAGGAGATTTGAGCCTGCTCATGAAGCTCAAGGCCCTTTTCTCTTCCCGCTGAACCATTTTCTTATTCAAAACACACTGCAGAGAAGGAGGAGTATTACTACATTCCTTTGTTTTCCAACATTGCCAAAGGGTGCCCACATGCAACCCGAAAGATGGAGGACAGACCCATGACAAATGAATCCAAAGGGATTTCCCTGGACCCCTATTCAAATTACTACGACCTCATGGCGCCTGCGGAGAAAAGCGGGTTCAGAAAAAAACAGATGCGTCTGATTACTCTTCAAGAGGGGGATCGGGTGTTGGATGTGGGGTGCGGCACCGGTGCAATGAGCATCCTCGCAAAACATGCTGTTGGTGATGGAGGGGAGGTGCAGGGCGTCGATATTGCCCCCAAAATGGTTCAAAAGTCCCGGAAAAAAGCCGTGGTATACGACCTGTCCATTGGTTTTTCAGTGGCCTCCATCGACGAACTCCCCTTTTCCGATGAACACTTTGATGTGATTATCAGCAACATGATGTTTCACCACCTTCCAGTCCCCATCAAGCAAGGTGGGCTGAAGGAATGCCACCGGGTCATGAAAGAAGGGGGGAATTTTTACCTGAGTGATTTTTGCACACCCCGCCTCTTTACGGCCCCTCTTATGGCGCTCATGTTCCTGTGGAGGAAATCGACCCGCTTTCAACTTCTTGGAAAGCTCCCCGGTCTTATGGAGGCGTCGGGCTACCGGCAGATCACCCTGCTCAAAAAAGGGGCCTTTCTGAAGTACTACCGGCTGTCAAAATGAGCATCCATCGCGGAGGGACCGGGGGCGGGTCACTTAGCCGCATAGCCCATGCGCATTGCCCTCTTCTTTGCCCGTTTCTTTATCTTCTTTTTTACGATGATTTGAACAATGTCAAAGACACGCCCGAGGGTAAGTAGTCTGTGCAAAACTGCCTTTTTGAAAATTCCTGAAATGACGGAAACGTTGTAAAAAGAGCGATGGATATCTCTTCGGATCTGGTTAAGGTCCTCCAGGGAGAGCCTGTCAGAGTAAATCTTCCCTGAATCTTCATCAACATGGTAATCATTATGATCTTTTAACATGTCTTTGAGGGGAGAGTATTTGCTCGCCCTCAAGATGGACAAGCCGAGGGTGTCCACGCCAAGTTCATGGGCGAATGTGGGTATCTCCATGATCTCTTCCCTGCTCTCACCGATATTCCCGATAATAAAATAACAATGATAGATGAAACGAAACTGTCTCAAGACGCTGAAATACTCCCTAATTTTGGCCCGATCAAACCCCTTGTCCATGGATGCCAGGGTCTTATCCTGGGCCGATTCTATCCCGATGAGAAAACCCATGAAACCGGCCTGATACATCTTTTTCAAAACATCGGGCCTCCTGGCCACCTCCAGGCGGGTATTGATCACGTATTTCTTTTTGATGCC
>JAFDIX010000633.1 GCA_019307805.1 Deltaproteobacteria bacterium
CTGGCGGCCACAGGTGGTGAGGCAGTCAATGACCTTTTTGGTCATTTCCCGGATCTCGGATGGGACCGCTTGGTAAAAACCTTTCTTCGGACTGAGAAAGTGTGAAAAACATCATTCTCTTAGCTCATGGAGAGGGCCTCCCGAAAGTAGATTGCGCAGTACTTACAGAAATATAGTGGGGTCTTATCCAAATCTTGGAGTCCCCCGGAAAAATGCATGAGGCATTTTTCATACATACAATGGAAGAGATTAAAGAGATGTCCCAATTCATGAAGTGCTACCTTAGCCGCCCTCTCAATTTGAAGGGAAGAGGGTGAGTCGGAGCCATCAGAGTTCGTCTTGAGCCTGTGGAGCGAGACCAAAGCATATTTTCCACCCTGCTTTGCCTCGCCAAAGACATAAGTGAAGATGGGAACAAAGAGGTCCACCTCGAGGACGCCGATCACCTTTTCATAATCATGAAAAGGCGTGGACTCAAAGGCCTTGAGGATAGTACCCGCATTATATTGTAACCGCCTTTCGTCGTGGGCGTAGGCAGGATGTGCTGAGGGGGGGAGAACGTCTGCATCGAGATTCAGGTACCCGAGTATATGAGCCGCTATGGCCTTAGATATGACTTCAGGGACCTCTCCAAAGGGAACCACTCCTATACATCTCTTTTTTGGGCTCATAAAGTGAGATATTCGACAGATTCCCTCAAGGTCTCTTCAAGTTGTACCGTTTGATCATCTTGTGCAGGGTGACCCGGTTGATACCCAAGATCTTTGACGCCTCGGTCACATTCCAGGCGCAATCCTCCAGGATCTCCTGGATGTGATTCTTTTCCAGTTCACGCAACGATCGCGGCTTTGGAATCGTGTCAGAAGAAGTGCGAAGAAATGCGAAATCATTTTTTCCGAGAGTCCTGGATTTGGACAGGACCACGGCCCGTTCAATAGCATTCTCCAATTCCCTCACATTTCCAGGCCAATCATAACTTTGCAGGAGTTTGATAGCATCTCCGGTAGTGTGGTCAACCTGCTTTATTGTTGCATGGCTATACTTCTGAAGGAAGTGTCGGACCAATAAGGGGATGTCCTCCTTTCTTTTCCTCAATGGGGGGATATGCATCTTGATCACATTGACCCGGTAATAGAGGTCTTCTCTGAAATGACCCTCAGCGACCTCTTTTTCCAAATCCCTGCCGGTGGCCGAGATTAATCGGAAATCGACATCGACAGGCTCTCTATCCCCAATCCTGGTGATTTTCTTCTCCTCCAAAACACGTAGAAGGTCAATCTGCATTTTTGGGCTAACCTCTCCGATTTCGTCAAGGAAAAAAGTCCCGCCGGATACGACCTCAAAAAACCCTTTGCGGGGGTGGTTTGCACCGGTGAAGGCGCCTTTCTGATGCCCGAAAAGTTCACTTTCAAGAAGGCTGTCAGGAATTGCACCGCAGTTAATAGCAATGAAAGGGAGGTGGGAGCGTCTGCTTTTGGCATGGATGGCCTTGGCCACCAGTTCTTTTCCGCTGCCTGTTTCCCCAAAAATAAGGATGGAAGAGTCGCTTTGTGCAAGCTCAGGAATGAGGTCAAAGACGTCTTGGATGGCCCGTGATTGTCCGATGATGTTATCGAAACGGGTTATTTCCTCCAAGCGCCCTTTCATGTATTCATACTCGGAGACCAGTTTCTTTTGATGAACGACTTTCTCCATCAAAAGGAAAAGTTGATCCGGGTTGAACGGTTTAAGCAGGTAGTCTGTGGCCCCCATTTTCATGGCTTTCACAGCCGTCTCAATGGAGCCGTACGCCGTGATAATGATAACGATCGTATCAGGGTATTCCTCCTTTACTTTTTCCAAAAGCTCGATGCCATCCATTCCGGGCATCTTTATGTCCACAAACAGAAGTTCAAAAAAGGTCTTTTCAAGTTTCTCCAGGGCATCAAATCCGGATGAAGCGGTCTCAACCCTATGCCCGAATTTTTCAAACCAGTGGAGAAAGGATTCCCGCACGATCATTTCATCGTCCACGATCATGATACTCATCTTTTCATCCATGGCTATCCTCCATAAAACGCCAAAGGAGCACTTTGTTTTAGGGAACCAGGGATACTCCCTGAACCTATTTGATAGGAAAATTCAAGATAAAAGAACTCCCTTTCCCCACGCGGCTTTTTACTTTAATCTCTCCTTTATGCGCTTTGACGACGCCATGCATAATGGAAAGTCCAAGCCCCGTCCCTGCTCCTTCTTCCTTTGTGGTGAAAAAGGGATCAAAGATGTGGTCCAAGTTCTTTTCAGATATTCCGCATCCAGTGTCTCGGAACTCCAGCCTGGCGTTTTTCTGTTCATTGTCCCATTCCGAGATCACGCTCAATTGACCTCCCTGCGGCATTGCTTCAATGGCATTGAAGATCAAGTTAAGAAAACATTGCTGTAGCTGATTGACATCTCCATTAACCATCAACGGACTGGAGGAGAATTTTTTCCTCAACTGAATATTCTGGATCTCCATCTTGTGGCTCGTCAATGAAATGACCTGCCCCAGTACTTCATTGAGGTCAACATCTTTGTACTCCATTGAGGATTGACGGGAGAAAGAGAGGAGGCCGGAGATGATGTTCCCACACCGTTCCAATTCACTGGACATGAGAGAGAGATAGTACTGGAATTTTTTCAGGTCGTCCGGGCCCGGTGCACCCTCTTTCAGGATTTCCTGCATGAGGTGGCTGAAAGTCAGCAGCCCCTGTATGGGGTTGTTGATCTCGTGAACGCTACTGGCAACCAGTTTGCCCAATGAGATCATTCGATCTTCCTGGACTAATTTTCTAAGGTCAGCCTTCAATGCC
>JAFDIX010000634.1 GCA_019307805.1 Deltaproteobacteria bacterium
TCCATTTTCTCCCGGACCATGCAGATGGTCAGGACGGGAAAAAGCTTCAATCATTGCTGGAGGAAATACTAAAGCGGTGCGAAGCAATTGGGGGCAACCTCATCATTGAAAGGGCCCGGCCCGAGCTCAAAAAGACGCTTCCTGTTTGGGGACAACAGAGAGAAGACCAGATCATCATGCAGAGGATCAAAAAGGGGATGGACCCTGGAGGGCTCTTCTCGCCGGGACGCTTTGTAGGCGGAATATAGATGAATATAGTCAAGCTGCGCAAACTATCCTATGACGAGGTTGCCAAGTGCAACCGGTGTGGGTTCTGCCTGCCCAATTGCCCCATTTACTCCGTCCAGAAGGTGGAGTCCTCTTCACCCCGCGGGAGGAACGCCATTACCCGGGCGGTGATCGAGGGACGCCTGCCCTGGAGCGAGGAAATCGAGAAATCCATCTTTACCTGTCTTGGTTGCGGGGCCTGCACGGCCGCCTGTTTCCCCTCGGTGAAGACCAAAGAGGCGGTCTTCATGGACCGGGAATGTCTGGTGAGTGAGGGGCTTTATCCCAAAATTACCGATCGCCTGGTCAAGAGCATTGAGGAGAGTCACAACATTTCCGATGAGGACAACGAGGAAAGGAGCGACTGGCGGGAGTTTCTCGAAGGGGTTCCTGAACATCGCCTGGACAGGGACCGGGCAGAGGTTATCTACTTTGTGGGATGTGTCTCATCCTTTTATCCTATGGCCCAGGGCATCCCCGTCAACATGGCGCGGATCATGGAGCGGGGAGGTGTCGATTTTACCATCCTTGGCGGTGAGGAATGGTGTTGCGGCTATCCCCTCATAGGGGCGGGCATGCCCGAGAAGATGGAATCCCTGATCGCACACAACCTGGAAAAAATCAAACAGACAGGCGCCAAAAAGATCGTTTTCACATGCCCTTCCTGCTACCACGTCTGGAAAACCCTGTATGAACCGGAAGTAGAAACCCTCTCATCCAGCGAAATGCTTGAAACTTTGATTACCGAAGGCCATATCAAGCTCAAGGAAATGGATGTCGCTGTGACCTACCATGATCCCTGTGATCTTGGACGGGTGAGCGAAGTATTTGAGCCCCCTAGAAATGTACTCAAGGCGATTCCCGGTCTTCGTCTAATAGAAATGCCCAATAATCGCCAATTGGCCAACTGCTGCGGCGGTGGCGGGAATCTCGAGATGGTGGATCCGGAGCTTTCCGGGAAGGTGGCCCAAATGAAGATCGACGAAATTCAGAAAACCGGGGCCGATATGGTAGTCTCTTCCTGCCAGCAGTGTCTGCGGACCATCGCAAGCCGGGCCAGAAGGCAGAAAATCCCCCTCACGGTGAAAGACCTCACCGACCTCGTGGCAGAGGCCATGATCTGATCTCTACTTTCAAACCGGTTCAAAGCGATTGTTTTTTGTTTGGGATTTTGAAGTTTCTTGACTTTCCCGAAAGAAGTGTTACAATGTCTTACCATGAACACGCTAACTATCAGATTGCCGGATGAGTTAAAGGTTGATCTTCAAAAACTCAGTCAGGAGCAGAACAAACCTGTTAGCGATGTCGTACGGGAATCTATTCGGCGATATGTAGCTGTTGAGAAATTTCGAGCCATTCGAAAAAAGGTTCTACCATTTGCCGAAGCCCAGGGATTCTTAACCGACGAGGATGTCTTTAAGGCCATTTCATGAAGATCGTCCTTGATGCCAATGTTATCATCGCTGCCTTTGCCTCTCGTGGACTTTGTGAATCCCTTATGGAGGTTTGTCTCAATGAGCATGAGATTTTGCTATGTGACGAATTGTTAGAAGAAATTCTGAGAAATCTCCGTCTGAAAATCAAACTTCCTGCTAAAATCGTTGAGAATATTGGCGATCTCTTGTTGGAGCAGGTAAGCATGGTCAATCCAGCCCCCCTTGCCACTGATATTTGTCGTGATCCCGACGATGTTAAAATCCTCGGTTTAGCAGTCGCCGCAAGTGCTAATTATATCGTTACCGGTGATAAAGACTTACTCGTTCTGAAAGAGTTTCAGGGTATTCCGATTTTGAACCCAAGGGCATTCTCAAACCTTCTTTATAGCGAAGAAGAATAAACAGAACATCAACACTGCTCATCTATTTCCCTATTACCTCCTTCTCCAGAATTTCACAGAGGGCACGGGCGGTCTCTTCCACCACCTCATAACAATATTTGTGTCTGCTGTCCTGGTTCTTATAAAATGCATTGACCTGATCCCGGTCGCCCCAGTCTACTCTTGCGATGTCCCGGCAGAGCTTTCCACCAAACTGACTGGTTATTTCGGAGAAACGCTTATCCAACATGTGTCCCAGTTTCCACATCTTGGGTGACTCCTTGTCTTCCAGGTTTGCCCGGCTGTAAAGGCTGGAAATGAGAGCTATTCCTCCCAGGAGGGCGCCACAGACTTCTCCGGTACCGGATATTCCACCCCCATAGAGTCCAACGGCCTTTACCACCTCCGGGCTTGAGATGCCCAATTTTTCCTGCCCCGCCGCCAACACGGCCTGGCTGCAATGAAATTTCTTTTTCATCAGTTCTTTCGCCTTGGTTCCCATCTCTTCCGATGTCATACCAATTCCTCCCATATTTTGTTCTACAGACTATATACACAAATTGAGCCTTTTCAATAATTCAAATTGAGACCGGGCTGGTTGACAATAGGGTTTACCCTATAGTTGCATAAATAACACGGTGTGATTCTTGTAAAACAGCTTAAACAAAGGCTTTGATGCAATACATAAGCTTCGATCAAGACACAACCCCAGGTTATTTATAGAAACAGTGGTTTTTTCACCGT
>JAFDIX010000105.1 GCA_019307805.1 Deltaproteobacteria bacterium
TTTATCCAGCATCCAGCAGGGCGGCGATATCCATCATCTGCTCTGCGTGGTGGTCGGCCTGCAACCGGGGGTTCTTGTAGGCGATAAACGGCACACCCGCCGCATGGGCCGTCTCATAATCCACGACAGAATCCCCCACATAAAGGGCCTCAAGAGGGGTGATGCCAAAGAAGTTCAGGATTTTAAAAAGGGACTCCGGATCAGGCTTGGGTTTCTTTACATCAAGAGAAGAGACCACAATATCGAAATATGGCCCGAGCCCAAAGGTTTTGAGCACGTTTTGAATCGTGGTGCTCCGGTTGGTGGCCACGGCCAGCCCCAGTCTGGGCTTGAGCCCGCCCAGCAGGTCAATGAGCCCCGGCTCTATGATCATCTCCCGGATGAAGGGACTGTAGTCGACGTCCTTGGCAAAGGCGATGGCCTTTTCAAAAAAGGCTGTACCCTCAAAGATGTGGCGAATGGAATCGACCGCAGCGTGCGCATGGACATAGGCGACCTGCCCCTTTGTCATAGCAGGGAGATCAAACTGCTCCAACAGGTGGTTATAGTAGCTGATATTGGACCGACGGGAATCAAACATCACCCCGTCACAATCAAAAATCAAGACGCGGATATTTTTCATTGGCATTCCCGGCAAAAAGTAAGATCATTTTTTAATAATGTGCTAAATTAGCGGCCTGCCATGCCTGAGGAGATGAAATGGAAATACAGGCGGATTATCTTGTTATCGGGACCGGTATCGCCGGTCTGAGTTTTGCCCTGCGGGCTGCAGAAACAGGGACCGTGGCGGTGGTCACCAAAAAGGAAAGGTCGGAGACATCCACCAATTATGCCCAAGGGGGCATTGCCTCGGTATTCGATTTGGATGACAATTTTGACCTCCATATCGGGGATACCCTGGAATCAGGGGGCGGGCTCTGCAATGAAGAAATCGTGAAGATGGTGGTCGTGGACGGACCGACACGTATTCGGGAGCTTATCTCCATGGGCGTGGGCTTTACCCACAGGGAGGGTGATGACCGGAACCTTGCCCTGGGAATGGAGGGAGGCCATAGCAAACGCCGCATCGTCCATACCAAAGACCGAACCGGCAGTGCCGTGGAACAGGCCCTACTGGAGCATGCGGATCAACATCCCAATATTACCATATATGAAAACCACATGGCCATAGACCTCATTTCCAAGACTAAGATGATCAAGCGGGGTATTGTCACCACGGAAACCCGGGAGACCTGTTGGGGGGCCTATGTCCTGGATGTCCACAAAAGCAGGGTAATTACCTTTCTTGCGAGAGTCACGGTGCTTTGCAGCGGTGGCGCGGGAAAGGTCTACATCTATACCAGCAATCCGGATATTGCATCGGGGGACGGGGTGGCCATTGGCTACCGGGTCGGCGTCAAGGTGGCAAACATGGAGTTTGTTCAATTTCATCCCACCTGCCTCTATCATCCCCAGGCCAAGAATTTTTTAATTTCAGAGGCGGTGAGGGGAGAGGGGGGAATACTGCTGGACAGTCATGGGAGACGTTTCATGGAAGACTATCATCCCTTGAAGGACCTGGCCTACCGTGATGTGGTTGCCCGCTCCATAGACCTGGAGCTCAAAAAGAGCGGGGATGAGTGTGTCTATCTGGATATCAGCCACAAGCCGGCCCCTTTTATCAAGGAGCATTTTCCCAATATCCATGAAAACTGTCTCAAATACGGTATCGATATCACCAAAGAGCCCATTCCCGTCGTTCCTGCAGCCCATTACATGTGTGGGGGGCTTTTGACCGACGCAGATGGCCTCACCAATATTGACAACCTCTACGCCATTGGGGAGGTGGCATGTACCGGTCTGCACGGCGCCAACCGCCTTGCCAGCAACTCCCTCCTTGAAGCCCTGGTTTTTGCAAAACGGGCCGCAGAAAGATCGGCCCAAGACCTGGCCCGGAACCGGGTACGCCCTTTTCCCCAGGCCCCTGCATGGGATCCAGGCAGGGCCACAGACATGGAGGAGCAGGTCGTAATATCCCACAACTGGGATGAAATCAGGAGGTTTATGTGGAACTATGTGGGCATTGTCAGGACGAACAGGAGGCTGGAAAGGGCCAAGACCAGAGTTGCAACCATACAGGAAGAGATCAAGGAGTATTACTGGGACTTTCTTGTCACCCGCGATCTGCTGGAACTGAGGAATCTTGCCCTGGTATCGGAACTGATTATTACCTGCGCCTCCCTAAGAAAAGAGAGCCGGGGTCTCCACTATAACTTGGATTATCCTGCCGTAGATGATGAACACTGGCAGAGGGACACGGTCATCTGGACTTTCATTTCCGATATTTCTAATCTCTGAAGAACTTCCGACTGGCGTCTAATATTGAGAATATCGGGAGCGGGACGAGATATCAACGGAAGGCCCACCATTCGCATCAGAGGATGTATCCATCCAGGTTTTGATCCAGGTTACGGCCAACCCGCAACCCACAATGCCCAGGGCAAGATACAACAGCCCCATGAAAACAAAATAATCGATATTCCATTGCCATTCAAAAGACAGGGGAGTCATGTTTTTTTCTCCTTCGCGCCCGATCGACCCGTATCACCACCGGGTCAAAGAGGTTTATGAGGCGGGTGCAGGATTCAGTTCCTTTTCCTTGGGAAAGACAGGGAGATACCTGTAGGAAAGAGAGAAAAGGATAAATCCGTACCCAACAACGGCCATGGCAATGCCCCATTCCTGCCATGTGGGCAGGTAGCTCCAGAACCTGTCAAAGGGCATGACCGGTATGGCAAGGGACAGAATGATAAAGACAAAACGATTGATAACAATGCCCGTGCAGTTCAGCAGACACGCCGGGATAAGCCACCTGCTGTCCTTTCTGGCCTTTGGTACAAGCAATATGATGGCAGGGATGATACCGCAGACAATGATCTCCGCCACCAGCAGCCAGACACCGTAGGGCCCCTCCTTGTAAAAGTCCATGAAGGTCAGCCCCGCCCTGGGGGAAATTCCAAAGATCCAGTGTAGGGTATCAGCTATTTTGAGAACCAGATAGCCGGCCAGTAACCATCCGCAGATCTTGGCCAGCAACTGAATGGCCTTGTCCGGAACAAGTTTTTTCCGGGTGATGACTTCAGCCAGTTTGGTGCAGAGAATGGTAAAACAGGGGCCCGCGGCAATTGCGGAGAAGACAAAGAGGAAAAAGGTTGTGGGCCAAACGTAGAATTCAAACCGGGCTGCAAAGGGTCTTGCGTACATGACCCCGAACATGCCTCCCAGGGAGCCCTGATGAAAAAAAGACAGGAAGGTCCCGGTTGCGGCAAAGACCGCCATGATACGATGGAGATTATGCCCAAAGAAGTGAAACTCACGCACCTCATCGAGCTTTCGATTCTCCAGAACGATGGGGACATATTCGATGGCCAGGACGCCCAGATAGGCGGTGATGCAGAACGAGACCTCGGTCAGCATGGAGTGGACATTGGCATGCCAGAATATAAACCATCCCCTGATGGGTTGGCCGATATCAATTCCCAACATGGCCACAGCGCTCGAATAACAGATGAATCCGATGATCACGGCAGCATTGAGGATATCCTTCAGCTCATCCTTGCCGATAATATAGGTCAGAAAGCCCGTAAAAAAGGCACCTGCCCCAAGGGCAATAATCCCCAGGTCAAATACGATCCACAGGGCAAAGGCAAAAATATTGCTCATATTGGTCTGGTTCAGACCGAGCAGAAGGCACAAGGTGGCGGACAGCCCGCCCCAGGCCAGCAAGGCCAGCCACGGCACGGTCCATAGGAAAAAGACCCCTGGAGAACACCTCTTTGTGCCTTCCGGTATCAATGCAGAATCCATGAATTTATCCTCCATCTAACCTGTAGCCCTGGTGATCCGTTTGAATTCACCCGGCAGATAGTTGTCGGCCATCTTACGGACCCACGTCTTTGAAGAGAGATAATAGACTTTGGGGTCTGTTCCAAGTCGCGCCAGAAGCCTGAAGGCGTGCGGGCTCTTGATGAGCTTTGAGACCCTGTGTCCGGGATTGTTGAGATCTCCAAAGGTAATGGCCTGGGCCGGACAGGCCTCGGCACAGGCCGTATTATACTCATGTTCCGCCAACTCGCGCCTCTCCTCTGTGTAGGCCTGATTCTTGGCCCGCATGAGCCGGTGATGGCAGAAGGTGCATTTTTCAATCACGCCTCTCATTCGGGGTGAGACCTCCGGAGAGAGGGCCCGCTCCATGCCTTTGGAAAAGGGCTTGATCAGAGAAAAACCGTCCCACCAGTTAAAATAACGGGCGTGGTAAGGGCATGCCGCCTGGCAGTATCTGCATCCTATACAACGGGTATAGATCTGGCTGACAATGCCGTTGTTGTAATCCATCTTGGTGGCCGTGGGAGGGCAGACAGAGACGCAGGGCGTATTATGATGACAGTGCATGCAGGGCCTTGGAAAGTAGCTCACCTCGGTGTCAGGAAAGGCCTTTCCATTGGTAATCTTATAGAGCTGCATCCACGTAATGCTGCGTTCCTTGTCGGATTCATCAGGCCTGACCGTGACATTGTTTTCCGAGGCGCAGGCCACCATACAGGTCCCGCAGCCGGTGCACTTGTCCAGGTCAATGACCATACCGTATTTGTATTTTCCCTGTACCTCTTTCATGATTTATCCTTTTACTCTCCAGCGAGGTTTCATCTCAAAGCTATAAAGACTCCTAAACCTTCACCAGCTTTACACGGGTATTCCACCAGATGGTCTCACCACTGAGTGGGTCCGTACCACCATGGATAATCTCATTGGGATTTGCCCCCTTGCCCCGCTCAAAGGCATCATAGGCCGTGTGCCCAAAGCCCAGGGGAATAAAGACAACCCCCGGCATCGCCCCGTCAAAGAGATCAACCCGTACCCTGAGCCGCCCCCTGGGCGATTGCACAATCACCCGGTCCCCCTCTTTGAGACCATATTGGGCCGCTGTTTGGGGATTGATCTCCACAAAGGAATCCTTTTTAAGGAGCTGGTGGTCAAGGAGGGTTTTATTCAGATAGGGGGGATTGGGCACCTGGCCGCTGGAAAGATTGATGATCGCATAGGGCATCATAAGGAGAGGGTATTTTCCCTTTCCCTCTGGGTCGGGGTCTGCCTCATAATGGGGCATGAAGGCCTCATCACCTTCAGCGTGGATGCCCATTTTTTTCAAGGCCACGTCCATGGGCCCTCCACCCGCCAGACCCTTTGCCGCCAGCTGGATCTTGGTGCAGAAAAACTCGAATTTGCCCGTGGGTGTCTTGAAAATGCCGTCCCAACCCCCGAAACGGTGATTGGGGTGATACCAAAGGCCTCCGGATTTGATCTGATCCCACATTTCATTAAAAGAAGTGTAATTGGATTTGACCTGGACCCGGCCCCCATAGTCTTTCCAGGGGGGTGGCGCCTCGTCAAACCCGGTAAGGCCCCCTTCCGCTTCATAGAGGCCCTTGGCACGTGTCATGAGATATTCTTCGTAATTTTCCCATGGAAAGGCCGATTCTATCGGGCCGCCCATTATTCCGGCAAGTTGGATTATCACATCGCCGCTGTGCCGGGTGTCGTAGAGCGGATCCAGGACCGGCTTGGAAAGCCCGTACAGGGGGTACTGAAGGCCCCTGGGCCACACTACATCGTCCATTTTTTCCAGGTCATTGTGGTCCGGAAGGATCAGGTCGGCCATAAAGGCGGTTTCATCCCTGTAGGGGGAGAAGCTCACGATGAAGGGGATCTTTTGCAGGGCATTTCGAAAGGTGCCTCCATCGGGGAGGTTGTGGGCCGGGTTTGCTGAAAACACCAAAAGGGTATCCACGGGGGATTGCTCGCTGGAGACAATCGCCTCGCCCATGTTGGCGATCAGTGAGTGACTGAATGGGAAGGCCGCGCTTCCGGCCTGATCGAGTCGGGCCTTGGCAAGTCCTTCACGGGCAATGCCGTCTTTTTCCCATTCCGGCAAAGGACTCAGCGGGAGCGGGTTATGTACCACGACCCCGCCGGGCTTGTTAATGTTTCCCACCAGGGCGTTGAGGCAGTGCACGGCCATAAATTCGAAAAGACTTCCATTCAAGTCCCCTTTGCCTTTTCCCCACAGGGCGATGGGGGCCTTGGCCTTGGCGAAGTTCCTGGCCAGGGTGATGATGGTACTGGCATCCAGCCCCGTGATCATGGCCACGTTCCCGGGCGAATACTTCTCCATGACCAGCCGCCTGAAACCCAGGTGATTTTTCCCGTTGCCCGAGGTCCAGTCCTCGAATCCAAAGGTCTGGTCATTCACAAAGTCCCGGTCATAAAGTCTTTCCTTGATAATCACGTGGGCCAGCCCCAGGGCCAGGGCAGCCTCTGTACCCGGTGCCACGGCAACCCACTGGTCCGCCTTGGAGGCGGAATTGGAGGCCCTGGCTTCGACCTGGACGATTTTGACCTTGCCCTTCATGGGCGCCTCATGCCAGAGACCCCATGCATGAATCATGCGTCCGGGGGCACCCCATCCTTCGATAAGCCCGCACCCGAAACTGAGGACGAAGTCGCTGTTTTCCAGATCATAGGCCATGGGGCCTTCCGTCCCCTGCATGAGCCGGTTCATGATGGCGGAGGTGTCTTCAACTCCGGGCATCCGGGTGTAGTTAGGGCTCCCCAGTGCCTCCATAAACCGCTGAATAAGCAGGGACATGGAGGACCTTGACGGATTGCCATCCACGGCGGCGACGGCCTCCGGCCGGCCCTGGAGTCTCAACCCGGCCACCCTTGCCTGCAAAAGGGTAAGGGCCTCATCCCAGGGGATGCTCACAAATTTTCCGGAACCCCTGGGGCCGACTCTTTTCATGGGTGTGGTGAATCGCACATTCTCGTTATAGAGCAACTGGAGACCCCCCGCACCCAGGGGGCAGATCCCGCCGGGGTTTACCGGATAGTCCGTTCGCCCCTCAATTTTAACGGGTCTCTCGTCCACCTTTCGAACCTGGATCCCGCATCCCCCGGGGCAGAGCCTGCACACGGAGTTTTCATGGACGAATTCCCCCTCAGCCGGAACAGTGACCCAGGGCCAGTTCTGGGTCCAGATGGCGATGTCGTCCGTGAGCTTCCAGGGGAGAGGAGTGATGTTAATCCCGACCGCCCCACCAATGACCAGTTTGATGAAATTCCTTCTGTTGAAGGCGATGAGCTCGGCAAGTTTCTTATAAGTCAAGTCCATGCTATTCCCCTATTTGTGGCAGACAAAACAGGCGTTGTTTTCTTCATGACCCTTCTTGGTATGGCATTCGGCGCAATCATCCATCTTCATGCGGTCCCAGGTATTGAACTTGAGACCAGCAATATTTTTTCCCCAGATGTTTCTGCTGATGCCCGTGAGGCGGTTTTTCTCATAGCGGGGAAGGAGCTCGCTCTTCCCATGATCCCCGTGGCATGTCCTGCACTCCAGCTTACCCATGTTCACATGGGCGATGTGTGAGAAATACACACAATCCGGCTGTTTGGAATAGACCAGCCAGGGAATTTCCTTTTCCTTGGCCACATACTCCTTGAGAAACCGCTCCTCTTCAGGATGTTCTCCCAAAGGGGATTCCGGATCGTCGTGGCACTCCACGCAGGTCTCCAGTTTTGGAATGCCCGCAAAGCTGCCGTCTTCCCGAAATCCGTGGCAGGCCAGACATCTTTCGAGTTCTGTCCCGCCCTCTGTGATTTCCGGGTCCGCATGGATGGCATGATTGAAATGGATGGGTTGCACCTGTTTGGAGTAAAGGGCCACGGGAAAGAGAATCCATCCCACAAACAGTGCGTGCAGAAGTCCGCCCAGGAAGTAGACCAACCCGCTCTTGAAAGGGTGGGAGATCAGGTTGGCATAATAGGACAGAACAATTTCAATCAGGGATTCAATCCATTGGGACAGGGCAGGTTTATCAGAGGAGCTTTCATGATTTTCCATGGGGTTCATCCTCTTGGCAAAAGAAGGGGTTTTTGCTTAAACAAAAGGCAAACAATTTTTGAGTATTTACCTTCTCACCTGTATTTTGTCTAGGAAAATTTTCTCAGCCTTTTTCGTCTTCGCTTGGCAGCCTTGGCCTGCTTTTTCTTCTTCTGGACACTTGGTTTGTCATAAAATCGACGTTCCTTGATCTCCGAGAAAAACCCCTCCTTGGTGAGTTTTTTCTTGAGGTCGCGTATGGCCTTTTCAATCTGATTGTCTTGCACAATGACTTTCATATTCTTATTTCTCCATAGAGATTTTTATTTATCGGAAACAAAATAAAAAAAGCATCCCGTAATCCATTGGGGATGCTTTTCATTGACCTTCAAAGGGGGTTTCTTCAATGCATACTGGTCTCCTCGTCAGGATCCATCAGGATCTCCAATCCAGGGACATTCTGAAGGTCTGAAAGCATCCACAGGCTTTCCGGGGGCCGCGCGAATGTGGCCGGAACAGAATTTCTCCGGCGAGATTCAAACGGTTGCCATATGTGGTCAAAAAAATCACCCCCTTCTCAGAGCCTTCACCCTTCTCTCAAGCCAAATGGTCGTGGTTCGCCATGGCCGGGAAGGGGCATCAACAAAACATCTCATTATATGCAGCGGCAATAGAATGTCAATAGGGTTGAAGGAAAAATCCGGTGGGCCGAATCAGGGATAATAGGATATGCCTACAAAGGCAATAGGCCTGAAGTGCCTAAAATGTGAAGTGATCTAAAGTTGACGGTCTCGTAAAAAGCTAACTTATACCGCTTCGCGGCATCCTATGAGCAACGAAGTCCACTGATTTTACATGACTGTTATCAGACAAGGTAATATAAAATAATATCAGTATGTTACTGCTGTTTTAACAAAACGACTTCGTTGGAAGTCAAAAATCATCATTTTTTGTCATTCCGGCGAAAGCCGGAATCCAGTGTTTTCAGAAACTTATGAGTGACCTGGACCCCGGCTTTCGCCGGGGTGACGACTTTTTACGAGTTTGTCAAAGTTGATATGTGTGCCTTTGGCACAATTGGGAGGCCTCTACCGGCGCCGGACCAGCTTTGCCACGGCCTCGATATGATAGGTCTGGGGGAACATGTCCACGGGCTGGATCTCCAGGACCTCATAGATCTGGTTCAGCGTGTCCAGGTCCCTTGCCATGGTCGCGGGGTTGCAGGAGACATAGACGACACGCTCGGTAGCCAGATCCATGACCTTTGCCAGGACGTCCTTGTGCATGCCGGCCCTTGGTGGATCAATCACCAGGACATCGGGCTTGATCTTCAGGAATGAAAGGCTCTCTCTGATATCCCCTAAGACAAATTGGCAGTGATCAATATTGTTGGCCGCGCAGTTTTTTTCCGCATCCAGGATGGCGCTCTTTTCGATCTCGAGGCCCAGGACCAGGCGGGCGTCCTTGGCCAGAAAAATGGGAATGGTGCCGGTGCCGCTGTAGAGATCCAGAAGGACCTCCGTCCCGCTGAGTTCTGCATATTTTGCGACCTGTTGATAAAGTTTTTCTGCCCCCAGTGGATTGGTCTGAAAAAAGGAGTTGGAGGATATTCGAAAACGGTAGGGTCCGATCCTGTCTTCCAGCGCGCCCTCTCCCCCCAGGGTGATTTCTCTCTCCCCCACGGCAATGCCTGCCTTTCCACTGTGGATGTTGTTCACAATGGTCCTGATGTTGGGAAAACCCTGGGAGAGGGAATGGACAAGACGCCCCAGGACATCTCGTCGCTCCCGGGAAGTGATCAGATTGACCATCCACTCATCCGAGTGCAGGGAGTGGCGCAGGGTCAAAAAACGCCAGAAGCCCTTGTGGCTCTTTAGTCCATAGGGGGGCATTCCGCTCTCTTTGGCAAAGGTCTTCACCTCACAAAGAATCCGATTCCCTGTTTTCTGCTGGAGCATGCAGGCCTCGATATCAATGACCTTGTGGAAGGTGCCGGGGACATGAAGCCCGAGTGCAAACCCCCTTTCCACATCCCCTTCCCGGGCCATCTCATGGGGGAGGAGCCATCGCCGATCAGAGAATGAGAATTCCATTTTGTTCCGGTATTCAAACTGCCTCTCCGAAGGGATTACCTCATGGACAGGGACCTGGGGCAGGGTGCCGATACGCGCCATGGCCTCCTGGATGTGCGCCCTTTTGTAAATGAGCTGGGATTCATATTGGATATGCTGCCATTGACACCCGCCGCAGTGGCCGAAGTATGGGCAGGGGGCTGGAATCCTGTGGGTTGAAGGATCCAGCACTTCCATGATTCCGGCCTCTGCATAATCCTTTTTTTTTCCTGGTCAGCCGTGCCAGGACACGATCCCCGGGGACACGATCCCCGGGCACCCCGCCGCGAACAAAGATGACAAAACCCTCCAACCGGGCCACCCCTTGACCCCCGTGGGCGGTTCTCTCGATGCGAAGCTCCACAATATTTCCTTTACCTATGGCCATGGTTCCGATACTATCATTCCTGGTAGGTAACTGCATCATCAAATTCTTTAGCGCCAAGTAAATTTTAAAACATTGGAA
>JAFDIX010000106.1 GCA_019307805.1 Deltaproteobacteria bacterium
AGCAATTCCGCCTCTTTGGACCGGGGCTCGAGAACTGCCATGGCCCTGATCCCCTGTTCTGTGATGCGCCCGCTTTTAAAGGGACTCCGATTGATGCCGGCAGGGAGCGCAGACCGGATCAGTCGGCCGATAGGGTAGAGATAGTATTCCGACATCCACTGGAAGAAAGGGACCATGACTTCAGGAAAGAGCGGTTCCCCGTCCAGAACCTCCTTAATATCCTTGAAGAGGCCCTTTGGCTCCATGGCTTTCCGTTCCAGGATGTAACCGGTAACCTGCTGGTTGCGAAAGGGAACCATGACCCTGCACCCTATCTCCGCCCGGGATGTCAGGGATTCCGGGACGCTATAGGTGTAGGTCTCCTTGACAGGCAGGCAAACGGCTATTTCAAGACAGGGGATTGCTTTTTTCGACAATGGCTGTCCTCTGATTAGCGGTATTTTTCTTCAAATGTCTTGATGATATGCCTGAGCCGCTCCTGCTCTGAGGGGTTGGATTCCGTCTTTTCCTGTGACTGCCCGGATGGCCTTTCGGGTGCAACAAAGACAGTGATGTCAATGGGCACATTCGTCTCCATGGTTTCAAGCGTATAAATCTCCTCGATCCCATTGCTTGTCATGAAGGACACCTCAAAGGGATACCAGCCTTTATCGACCTTTCGGAAGTCCCGAAATTCTACAAGGGCAGCTCCCCCGCCCGGGTTCTCTGCTGTTCGGTATTGCAGGAGGATGGGAAGGAAGGTCTCCTTGTCAATAAATATTTTTGGGCTGTCCGGCTCTCTGGTACCGATCTGGTAGACGATGATTCCATTAAAACGGCTGAATGAAACCCTTTTGAGGTCAACCCCCAGGGACCCCAGAAAAGACATGATCCTTTCCGGGCTGTTGGAAACAAGCAGTTGCCGAAAGGTCAAATCCGGTTTTCCTTTTCTTGTCTGGTCTTCGTCCAGAACCTGGGAATGGAACAGGTCGGGGGATTTGGCCCAGACTTTCTCTCTCACCAGGATACTGCCACTCGGGTCCGACCCGTCCTTTCGCTGTGTGGACTGGACAATGACCTGGGTCGCAAACCCTGAAAAATTGGCTGCCATGCGTTGCAGGATCTGCTCTAGGGGCATGATATACCCGTGGCAAATGCCAAAGGGTGATAAAGCCAGGATCATCACCAGAAGGGCTCCGCCAATAACCCCGGGCCATGGGAGAAGTCCTGGCCCGCCGACCTTCTGACGCTTGGTTCTCATAGGGATGGTTCCTTCTGCATAAGGTCTTTCATGTTCTCCCAGAGATGGGCCATCAGTCGATCCATATCCCTCTTGGAATACTCCCCGGCGAATACGGGTTCACCGATGTTCATGGAAACAGTTCCCCGTTGGACCTTCAGGCTGCCTTTGGAAACGATCTTGCAACTGCCGATAATGCCAATGGGGACCAAATCACACCCAGCCTTCAGGGCGATCCGAAAGCCCCCCTTTTTATAGGGTTGGAGTCGTCCGTCCGCGCTTCGCGTTCCCTCGGGAAAGATAAGCACCGAGGCCCCCTCTTTTATCCTCCTGGCTGCCTCGTTCATACTCCCCAACGCCTTCCGCGGATCTGCCCTGTCAATGGCGATATACTCCGCCCCCTTCATGGCCCACCCGAGAAGGGGGATTTTCATGAGTTCCTGCTTCAATAAAAATTTAAAGTCCACGGGGAGGCAGGCGAGTAAAATGAAGATATCAAAATAGCTCTGGTGGTTAGACAAATAGATACCTGGTTTCCCGGTATCAATATTCTCAAGCCCTCTTACCTTGACCTTCACACCACTGACCCAGAGGATCGTCTTGGCCCAGGGAACGGCACATTTGAAATGAACGGTTCGGCCGCTCCAGAATAGAGAAAGGAATATCCCCCAAAGGCAGAAAATGACGGAGTACACCAATAAAAAGCTGTTTAAAAGAATATTCCGAATCATACAGGAAATCTCACTATAATATCTTGTTATTACAAGATATTATATCCTTATCCCTTAAAACAACGAGGGGAAAACAAAAAAAGCTGGATTTTCTTGAAAAGTAATGTTAATTTATGCAATATTTATTGACATGTTAATAACTTTATTATATAAATATAATAAATTAGATATAATTAAATACCCTGTTCCTCTGATTTTAACCAGCGCATCCGGTGCAGTGGAACACAATACCACAAGCAGATGAGGAAAACATCATGTCCGATTATATCGTTTGCCAGAAAAAGAGAAACAACCCGCGCATAAACGTACGCATTTGTCAGAAAAAATGCACTGAAAAAAACGACTGCAAGGAATATATTGCCCATTCCAAAACAGCCATCGAAACAGAAAATATCACCCTCCCGCCCGAGGGGCAAGCCGTTGCACTTGGAGCAACTTGAATCCTGTCACGACCTGGTCTCAGTGAAACCCCTTTAGCGGAAAACGGATGCTCATGATCAGAGGCCCCTCCCCTTCCCGGGCCAGGTCTACGGTCCCGCCGTGGCGGTGGATTATAATTTTGGAAAGGGGCAGATCTTCCACCGTCCATGCAGGTTCGTTTTCCACATGGGGAAAGAAGAACTTCTCCAGGTCGTCTTCAGAGAGCCGAACCACATTGTGCCGGAATGTGACCATGACCTGATCCCCCTCCCGGGATGTGGATATATGCAGGTCTTCCCCTGACGGCATGGACACCGCGGCATGCTTGAAAATGCTCCCAAAGGCCTGGGTCAGTTTCTCCTTGTCTGCACGGATTTTGGGTATGTTCTCCGAGTGTTCCATGACCACCCTGATCCGCCGCTCCTCTATGACGTCCTGGAGCCGGTCTTCCCAAAACTCCAGGATTCCGGTCACATCCACTTCTGTCAAAGAAAGATCAAAAGGGCTGATGGAGGAAAGCAGTACCTTGAGGAAATGCTCCAGCCTGGAGACCTCCTCCACAATGATTTGAGCCAGCTTTCTGTGAGGATCGTTCTCCGGTAATGCATCCCGAAGCCTTCGCGCGAATCCCCCTGTGGTGATCAGGGGATTTCTGATCTCATGGGCCATTCCGGCTGATATCTCACCAAGGACCCTGATTTCCTCACTCCGAAGCGCTCTTGCCTGCAACTTTTTCAATTCTGTAATATCCAGCATGATGCCGTCCACCCATGCGACCCTGTCATGGGGGTCTTTGGCCGGGATGGCGTGGTCAATGAATGTATAGCGCCTCCCATTTTTATCCTTCACCGAGCGCTCGACCCGGGACACCTCTCCCCTTTGAAAACAGGCCTCGAAAACATCTCCGGAGGCCATGCTCTCCTTGCCTATGATTTTTTCTCTCCAGAACTTTTTGTCACCAACTGCCTCCTCTATGCTGTATCCCAGGATCTCCGTCAGATAGGAATTGATAAATTCCGTCGTGCCATCCTCCAGTATGCGATAAACGATCAACGGAACATTCTCCACAAGGGTACGATATTTTTCCTCGGATGCGACCAGGTCCGTGGTCCTTTCCTGAACCCTTCCCTCCAGTGTCCGGGCGTAATCCTTGATGACCTGCTGCCGTCTCTTCAAGGCAGCGAGCATGGTGTTCAGTGCCTGGGTCAGGGCTCCGATTTCATCCGCCCGTCTCGGTTCCAGTTGACTCTCCCGATCCCCCGCTGCAATGTCCTGGGCCTCTTTTACAATCGATTCGATGGGATGGATAAAGAATATGGCAACCAGATAGGTCAAGAAGAATGACATGCATATGCCTGCAAGACCCACCAGCACCATGAGGTGCCGCGTCTCATCCAGCCTGTTGCGAATCTCGGAACGATCTCTGCTGATTTGGACGACGGCCACCACGGTCCCTGAAAAGTCCTTTACCGGGCCAAAAAGAAAAGACCTTCCGGGATATCCCTCTGGTGCGATAAGGATGGTGGGTTGCTTGATCCGGTCGATCTCCAATTGGTCATTTTCAGGAAAATCATCAACCATGCTGCCCGTTCCTGCAAGAGGCCTGTGGCTGTTTGCTCCCCCTGTTTTGTAGATTGTCAAATCCACTCCCCAGCGTCGCTGGAGCCTCTTGAGAAATGCCTTGCCCAGGGAATGGCCGATCTCAACGGCGCCCACAGTCTTCCCATCGTAGAAAACCGGGACAACCCCGCGAATACCAAAACCCGCCTTTCCCCATTCAAGCCCACCTACCGGCGTACCGTGCTTTAAGCTCCATGGGATGGTCTTTCGTTGAAGGCCCATGTCATCCCCAAAGGCCTTGGGGTCATGGAGTCTCAGAAAGGATGTGGCCGGGGGGATGTGGAAATGAAATTGTTCGATATCGTATTCCGCCGCGAGTCGGCGATATGCCCGGTCGAGCAACCCGTTCAGTGCTTCCCGGTCCCTCATTGCAAGAAGCCTTTGCACCTCAGGGTTCTCGGCGATCAATGTGGCCAGGGAGAGGGCCAGGGTCTTTTTTTCATAAATCTTCTCCAGGAAGCGATCGTAATAGAGGGAGATTTCCTTTTTTTCCTCGTCTTTGATCATTTGCTGCTGTGAGGTCAGGCTGACAAGTACCAGAAGTGTCGTGCCTGTGAAGGCAAAGAAGAGAAAGGGAATCATGAGTTTCCACTTGAGGCTCATGCTCCCCAATCTATGAATGATTGGTTTCATCATGGCAGTGATATTTTCTCCATGTCCTTCATGATCCTTCTTTTTCTTTCCCTTACATACCTGCTGGGTTTGGTGGGCGACCATCTGTGGGGGCCAGGTAAAATGGCGGCCAGGAGTGCCCCCTGGGAAGGGGTGATGCGGCCTGCACTGGTTTGAAAATAGCGTCGGGCAGCAGCTTCCACGCCGATGATGCCGGTGCCCCAGTCCACGGTGTTGAGATACATCTCGAGGATCCGACCTTTGCTCCAGAGCATCTCGATAAGCACGGTATAATATGCCTCTGCGACTTTTCTTGTCAGGGACCTTTCGGGCCACAGAAAAACCGTCCTGGCCACCTGCATGCTGATGGTGCTCGCGCCGCGTGTTCTCCTCTCGGAGAGGATATCCCCAAGGGCCTTTCTCATCTCGACAAAGTCAAATCCGTGGTGAGTCAGAAACCGCTGATCTTCCGCTGCCAAAACAGCCTTGATCATGGGCGAAGCGATTTCCTCCAGGGGTCTCCAATGTTCATGGGCCCACCGATAATGCCTGAGGCTGCCCTCTCCTTGAATCCATTGCCATGTGATGATGACGGTGCAGGGAGGATTGACAAATCGCAAAACAGCCACCTGGGCGACGGTCAAGAGCAAAACAAACAGCAGGAGACAGAGGCCGTACTTTAAAAGGGTGCGCACAAAATTCCTGAAACGCCTCTTGCTCTTGGACCGTGGCAAAACCCCGCACCCCTTTCACTGCCCCGGGAAGGCCAGACTATACCCTATGCTATCCAGAGGGCTTTTATTTGCCCTGTGCTTACCAATGGAATAATGGAAGGGTGGAAAAATGGAATATTGGGTATGAAAATTCTATGATGCACTTACTTTCATTTCTGATCGATGTCTTCTATATAAAAAAGATCTCATTCCACCAAACCCAGTATTCCAACATTCCATTATTCCAATACCACACACCATTTGATTACGGCAATCAGCCCCTTAGGTTTTCTTTTCCTTTTCCTTGAGTCCTTCAATAAAATCATTGTTGGCGCCCCGCAGAAGATGTTCCGCATTCAACCCCCAGGCCCTTGCCACCTTCACCAGATCAAACAGGAGTTCTCCCAGATTCTCTGCCGGTGGTGCATCCCCTTTGTCAGGAGAGTATCCTCTGATTTCCTGAATATTCCCGGTCACCCTGGCCCACACCTCCTCCGGACCGTGTTCATCCACACCACCCTTGGATGCCCTCTCCTGCAATCGGTGGGCCCTCAGGAGAGCAGGCAGGTTGCCGGGGACCCCTTCAAGGCGGGTCGAGAGGCTCTCCTGTCCCCCCTTTTCTTCTCTCTTGATCCTCTCCCAGTTTGCTGAAACCTCGTCGGCGCCTTTGACCTTGGCAGGCCCGAAGACATGGGGATGTCGATGGATCATTTTTTGTGTGATCTTCTCCAGCACATCCGCCAGATCAAACTCCCCCCTTTCCTCGGCCAGCCTGGCAAGAAAAAGGATTTGGAAAAGAAGGTCGCCGAGTTCCTGGCAGACGTCATCCGGGGTCCCTTCCTCGATGGCATCCAGCACCTCATAGGCTTCCTCCATCAGGTACATCTTGATGGTGTCTTCGTTCTGCTTGAGGTCCCAGGGGCATCCTTCAGGCCCTCGAAGGCTCGCCACCAGGTCCTGAAGAGCGATGATGGCCTCTGACAATGGTTTTTTATTCATCTTTTCTTCTTGAGTTCCTGAACCTTCTGATCAGCCACACCACCCATTTTCCTGGCCTTTCCAACAAGCTCTTCTTTCCACTTCTCATAGTGGTCAGGGGAAATGAGGCCGACTACAGACTGGTAGGAGACGACAATCCATGGAGCCAGCATTGACTCGGCGATGAGGGGGGTACGGGCAGGAAGGAAGAAGGTGAGCAGGACAATGACGAGGTAGGTCAAAATCACTCCCTTGAGCACCGCCAGACCGGCACCCAGTGTCCTGTCCAACCAGCCCAGAAAGACCTTGCTGAAAAAGAGCTTGAGCGCCCATCCCAGCACATTGCAGACGATAAGGATGAATATGAATATGGCGGCAAAGCTGATGAGCGGCAGATATGAGGTGGCAGGCAGATGGGGCTTCAAGTAGGCGGTCACCTGGGCTTGAAATTGATTGGCGAGCCAGATGCCCAGGATAATTCCGGAAAGGGATGCCACTTCTCTGATGAATCCACGAAAAACGCCCTTGACAATGAAGAAGATCATCACAGAGATGATAATGATATCGAGGACATTCATGCTGGTTTCTTATCAGAGCTTCGAATCCGACGTCAAGCTGATTATGCAGGAATTAAAAGAGGTTGACGGGAATTGCAGGATGTGCCATCTGTTATACGATGTGTTGAACCATCTCACCTGTGCCAATGAAGGGAACCCGTAGTTTTAACTTCGGAGTGAGCAATCATGGAGAATGCTGCAAAGGCAATGGTTTTGAGCTCATTTGTCGCGGACTCTCTTGCACTTGGCGCCCACTGGATTTACGATACCACCTTGATTCAAAAGGAATTCGGAAGGGTGGATGCCCTTCTGGCACCCCGACCCGATTCCTATCACCCCTCTAAGAAAAAGGGGGATTTCACCCACTACGGGGATCAGGCCTTTGTCCTTTTGGAATCTGTCGCCTCCCGGGGTTCCTTCCAGCCGGCGGATTTCTCTACCCGATGGAAGACTCTATTCCAAGACTACCCGGGCTATTATGACCAGGCCACCAAGGCGACCCTGAGCAACCTCTCCAAAGGGATGGGGCCGAAAGAGGCGGGTTCCCCCTCCGGCGACCTGGCAGGCGCCTCAAGGGTGGCGCCCCTCCTATTCCGCTATCAGGAAGATTTGAACGCCCTCATAGAGGCAGTCAAGGCCCAGACCATGATGACTCACAATCACCCCCAGGTGGTTGATGCCGCAGTTTTTTTTGCTCATGCGGCATGGTTGGTCCTGAAGGGGGAGGATCCTGTCTCCGCCATGGAGCAGGTGATTGAGAAACGTTTTACACAATCACCCATTGCACAGTGGTTCAGGGATGGTATTGGGTCAGGGGACATGGATAGTGTTGCTGCTATTGCCCGGTTTGGCCAAAGCTGTCACATTGATGACGCCCTCCCCGGGGTGGTCCATCTCATCGCCAAATACCGGACAAACCTGGAAGAGGCCCTTGTCCAGTCGGTGATGGCAGGGGGGGATAGTGCCGCAAGGGGAATGCTGGTCGGCATGATCCTTGGAGCCCATTTGGGGTACGAAAGCATTCCGCCGGGGTGGGTCTCCGGGTTAGGAAGGGGAAAGGAAATTCTGCGACTCCTTGACAGAATCACCCGGTCCCGGTCAGAATAGGCCGGCGGGCTATTCTGCGGTAGTGCCTGGTATCATGTCCCAGAAATAACTTTAATAATGTGAATCCATTTATCCACGGCACGACCGTTGGTCATACTTCTTAAATCGTTATCGCAATATTTAGCAGGTATTTCTGGGACGTAATACTGGAAGAACTGTTCATCAAATAGACTGAAGGGATCCTCA
>JAFDIX010000635.1 GCA_019307805.1 Deltaproteobacteria bacterium
GTATCCTTCAAATGCCCACCACAATTGCTTTTCAGTTGGTTTCCCTTTGATTTCTCCGGGAGACCCGAGAACAAATGAATTGTCCGGCACCTTAAACCCAGGCTCCACCAGGGTTCCTGCAGCGATAATGCATGCATTCCCGATCTCCGCATCATGGAGAATGGTTGCATTCATCCCGATGAGAACATTATTCCCGATGCATCGGCCGTTCATCACAGCACCATGACCAATAATCACCTGGTTGCCGATGACCACATCTCCGATGGCAGAGCCGGGTGACCCTGAATGAATAACACAGTTGTCTTCAACCGCCGTTTCTGCACCTATGGTAATAGTGCCATAATCACCCCTGATTACCGCACCGGGCCATATATTGGCTTTCTCTCCGATT
This sequence comes from Deltaproteobacteria bacterium, assembly GCA_019307805.1. GTDB lineage: Bacteria > Desulfobacterota > DSM-4660 > Desulfatiglandales > HGW-15 > JAFDIX01. The sequence continues at coordinate 392 of JAFDIX010000635.1, forward strand.
TCCACATCGCCCACCACATAGGCCTCTTCGCTGATAAAGGCGGATGGATGAATTCTTGGTGTATTTCCATTCACACTTCGAATCATTTTCACGAACCTCCTCTGTCCCATCTTTCGCGACGATCAAACACAAATGCACTGCCTCCCCTACCCCATGACCGAGCAGAAAGTCAATAGTACTTCTTGCCCTTGACCCGCAAGGGATTCTCCTTCAAAATGAATAGGAAGGAGAATGCCGCCATGCTAAGAGATCTTTTCAAGCAAATATTTCAACCCATCCCGCCCTTTCGTTTTGATTTCATCCAGGTCGAGGTATCGGCACTCTGCAACGCCTCCTGCCCCTATTGCGTCCATGGCTGTTACGGGGAGATATGGGGCGGTGGTTTGATAGAGATGGACACCTTCAGGCGCCTTAAAGGGAGCTTTGGTTCGTCGAACCTTGTTTTTCTTCAGGGTTGGGGTGAGCCCCTTTTGCATCCCAGGATCTGGGAAATGGTTCGCATGGTCAAGGAGGAAGGCACCAAAGTGGGGTTCACCACCAACGGAACCCTCCTCACATCGGAAAACCGGCAGCATGCCATGGACTCCGACCTGGATATCATGGGCATCAGCCTCGCCGGTGCCACACCCGAGACACACAAAAAAATGCGAAGAGGCATTTCCTTTGAAGCCCTTGACGCCGCACTCAAGGCCTTCAGGAAGTTGAGAGAACGAAGTCATGGGAAAGCCCCGAACCTGCATATCGCCTTCATGCTTCTGAAGTCCAACTGGCAAGAACTGGATCTGCTTTTGGATCTGGCGGACCGCTGGGGGGTCAATGAAATCGTGATAAGCAACCTGGATCTGGTCGGCAATCGAGAAATGGAAGAAGAATCTCTTTTGGTCCATTCCGAATTGTGGCAGGAAGTTGTTGCTGCTCTGGAAAAGACAAAAGAGGCTGCCTCCAAAATGGGTATCCACCTGCACTATTACGGGCCGGATATCGGGGATACCTGCGCCCAGTGCAAAGAAAATATACTCAGGTCCTGTGTCATATCTTACGAAGGCAATGTCACCCCCTGCGTCATGGTCAATATCAGCCTGAAGGGAGGAGATTCAGGCCATTTTATTTTCAAGAGACAGCCCCATCCCGTTGAAAAATATATTTTTGGAAATGTCAACGACACTCCCCTGGAAGAAATCTGGAATTCAGAAAAGGCCCGTCAATTCCGGGAAGATTTCAGGAAACGGATGGAAATGGAATCTCCGGGGATGCAGTGCCTTCCCGGACCCTGCCGGAACTGTTACAAACTTCTCGCAAAATAGCGCGACGTTTTTTTGCTTATCTTGAAATAGATGATATTCCTATTTTCCTTCACTCAGGCGATATTGTTTTTTCTCCAGGAAGCCTCCCAGCAGCATGGAGCTGATGAAAACCAGCGGTAAGGATACCATCAGCCGGATAATGGAAAATTTGGCTCCCAAAAAGGAAGCTTCAAATATTGTCATCGGAATCCGGCAGATCGCGGCAGCGGCAATATAGCTGAAAATGACACCCAACCGGGCACCTTTACGGTAAAGGGAATAGGCCACGGGAAATGCCACATACAAGCCGCCGACGGTAGTGCCCGCAAGCAGCACGACCCAGAGATACCCACGCAGGCCCGATTCGGCTCCCATATGTTTTTCAACGGTTTCCTTTTTCACCCACACCTCGAAAAGACCGATCAACACAAAGGCACAGGGCAAAATTTTGAGCATCTCGATTGAAAATAATATGAAATTTCGGCCGATTTTCACCCCCGGCTCAAACCCCCAAAGGAAAGATGCCCCCAAAAACCCGAAGTAACCGAAAATAAGCAGCATTTTACCGTGTTTCATTAAAAAACCTCTCCGAAAAACAGGCCGGTCGCCAGCGCCACCAACAAGGCAATCGCAAAACTGATCAGGTTACGGACCACGGTGACTTTCGCCCCTAAGTAAGCCTTTTCCACCGGATAGGTCAGCACTCCCACCATCATCAAGGTCGTGCTGAAGGCCGAAACGACCATGTAAGTCACACCTTTTTGCAGCAGGATGCCGCACAACGGATAGGCGATAAAACCGGGCATCAACACAGCGGATCCCAAGACGGCACCGATCAGTACACCGGTATACCGATTGTTGCTCCCGAGATAGGTCGATATGAGTTCCTCAGGAATCAGGAACAGCACCACGGAGACCAGGATGAGCATTGTGAGAAATGCCGGCAGGATTTTAACAAACCGTTGATATGCGATGTGAAGTGCTCTAACGGTCTTTTCACGGCTGATTATAAGGGAAATGAGGACTGCTGCCCCTGTGGCGACATACAAGTAAACCATCTGAACTTCCTTCACGCTGAAACTTGCGTGCTGACTGTGAACGACATTTTTGCAGCTGAAATGACGGGGCTGGGCCGCAGTGCTTTTGCCTTAAATCATGGCTTAACAAAAGGCTCAGAATTTTAAAGCGGGTTTCATCGCCAGGGCTCTAAAGTATGCCGAAAAAGCGGGCACATAACCTCCAATCCAATTAAGGAATTTCTAAATTATTTATGAAGAGACTAAAATGGTTTGTCAAATATTATTTTTGTTGCCGCCATGACAGGGGGAACGTAATGAGAAAAGTGCTTTCTC
>JAFDIX010000636.1 GCA_019307805.1 Deltaproteobacteria bacterium
TTGAATCCAACGGTGTACATGTTTGGTGAAAAAATAACCAATGTGGTGGACAATCCCAGGCTGAGCGCAGGTATTGCGGCAACTGCTGCAACCTATGAACTGGCCGAAATGGACGAATACCGCGATCTTATCGTTACCGAAAGTCCGTTGATCAATGAACCGGTCAATCGCTTTACCCTTCCCCCCGCATCCATCGAGGATCTTGTGGCCCGTGTAAAGGTCAATCGGGCCCTGGGGAACAGGGTGGGCACATGCCATCAGCGGTGTACAGGCCTGGATTGCCTCTCGGCACTTTCCATTGTGACCTATGATGTCGATCAGAAGCACGGGACCCATTACAACGACAATTTCATAAAGTTCCTTGAGTATGTCCAAAAAAATGATCTTAGCGGGAACGCGGGTGTGACCGACGTCAAGGGAGATCGATCTGCGAGTCCCCATGATCAAGACGACCAGGATATGTACCTGCGTATCGTTGAACGCAGAGATGACGGAATCGTCGTGCGGGGCGCCAAGGCCCACCAGACCGGTTCCCTCTCATCCCACGAAATCATTGTGCTGCCCACCCGTGCCTTGAGAGAAGGAGATGAGGATTATGCGGTTTCCTTCGCCATCCCGTCGGATACCAAGGGTTTGATCCATGTTGTGGGTCGTTCCACCCTGGATACCCGCGAACTGGATGGCTGCGACGTCGGAAACGTGCGGTACTCCAAATACTGCCCAACCCTCATCTTTGATGAGGTCTTTGTCCCCTGGGAACGGGTTTTCCTCTGTGGTGAGACGGAGTTTGCAGTGGACATGGTGGTACGTTTTTCTTCTTTTCATCGTCAAAGCCACGGGGGCTGCAAATCAGGAAAAGTCGACTGCATGATCGGGACGGCCCTTACCATGATGGACTATAACGGAACCGCCAGGGCGGGACACCTCAAGCAGAAGGTCATCGACATGATTCACCGGGCCGAAACCCTCTACGGGTGCTGCCTGGCAGCATCCTATGAAGGCAAAGAGGAACCCTCGGGAACCTATTTCATTGATACGGTCCTGGCCAATGCCTCAAAGATTCATGAAGGGAAAGAGATGGCCGAGGCCATACGTCTCATGGTGGATATCTGCGGCGGTTTTGTATCGGATCTGCCATCGGACCGGGATTTTGAAATTCCGGAAGTGGGCGACCTCATCAAGAAATATATGAAGGGCGCGAACGGCGTGCCGGTGGAAAACCGCATCAAGATGTTCCGGTTGGCGGAAAAACTCGCCATGGAGAGTGCGGATACCATTTCCGATATCCATGGGGGCGGATCCCCGGAGGCCCACCGGGTCACCATATTTCGCGAAAGTAACGTGGAAAGCAAGAAAATGGCAGCCAGACGTCTGGCAGGCATTGAGGAGTAATTCCTTCAAGGATTCGAGGATTCAAGTCAACTACTTAAAAACTACAGAGAATTATGGGTAAGGAGAAATGCCATGAAAGAGACGCCACTTTCCATTTCCGAGATCTATAAGAAGGGAAAAGAGAACCTGGAAAAGAAGGGCTCGCCCTGGAAGTCCCCTCCCGACAGCAACATTAATGCGTCGGTCCGTATGAATCGCCAATACATGGACTCCCTGTTTTTTGAGCCCCAATTCTTTGATCCTGTGAAACCGGAGACCGCCTGCAGCATTCTGGGAATTGAATTGAAGACCCCCCTCTTCTGCTCGCCCCTCTCCCAGACGGATTTCATGGCTGATGACGGGCTTGTGGAGATTGCCAGGGGTGTGCATCAGGCGGGGGCCCTCATGATGCTGGGTATTGGTGGTTCCAGTGAGTTGCAGAAATCCATAGATCTGGGCGCCAAGGTTGTCAAAATGATCAAGCCATACCAAAAAACAGATCTCATTTATAAAAAACTGCGAGAGGCCGAAGAGCGGGGTTGTGTGGCCGTCGGCATGGACATCGATCATTTTTACGGCCGCCTGGTGGGTGACAAGGTGGACAGGGATGACCTCTTTGGTCCCCAGAGTACCGAAGAAATCAGACAGATCATATCAGAGTCCAAGCTCCCCTTCATCATTAAGGGGGTCCTCAGCAAGATCGATGCGGAAAAGGCCTACCAACTGGGGGCTTCCGCGATCATGGTCAGTAATCACGGCCCCTCTTCAATTGATTTTACGATCCCTTCCATGATGGCACTCCCCCGGATTTCTGAAAGCTTCGGCAAAAAGCTCACAGTCCTTGTAGACACCGGTTTCAAAACCGGGAACGATGTGCTGAAGGCCCTGGCCTTTGGTGCCGAGGCCGTTGGATTTGCCAGTTCCATGCTGCTCGCCCTGATGGCGGATGGTGCTGCAGGCGTAGAACTCCTCATCGACCGCATCACTGCGGAACTGCAGCGGACCATGGCAGCCACGGGCTGTGCAAATACTTCTACGGTTGATCGTTCCATTATTCACCCGTCACCCTTCATTACCGGTGCCGGGTTTGTGAAGTAAATATCCGGGTCCAGAGGGCCCGGCTTTGGTTATCTCCAGAGGGGATTTGCTTTGTTGGAAGTTCATTAATTTATTGAAATCCCAAATATCAAATTACAAATATCAAACAATTTCCAACACGCGGCGCAAGCGCCTGCGCTGCGCGTGACCGCAATTCGAAAATCCAAACAATGTCTCGTCCTGGAAGGCCTTGGTCATTGAATATTGGAATTTGAGATTTATTTGTAATTTGGTGCTTGGAATTTGTTATTTTAAACGCAAAACTATAAAGCAGAGCCATCTATCTCTGACCTGTCCTAAGGGACCAGGTTTTTCGAGTAAAAATGCAAGGAGAATGGAATGGACAAATTAGCG
>JAFDIX010000637.1 GCA_019307805.1 Deltaproteobacteria bacterium
CAAATAAATCTCAAATTCCAATATTCAATGACCAAAACCTTCCAGGGCGAGACATTGTTTGGATTTTCGAATTTCGGTCATTGGAAATTGTTTGATATTTGTAATTTGATATTTGGGATTTCAATAAATCAATGAACTTCCAACAAGGCAAATCCCCTCTGGGGATAACCAAAGCCGGGTCCTCTGGGCCCGGATTCTTTATTTTCTTTCGCAGATCTCCACGAGGACGCCGTGTGTTTCCTTGGGGTGGATGAAGGCGATTCTCGCCCCCCCGGCCCCGTTTCTGGGGGTTTCATCGATGAGCCGGATTCCCTTTGCCTTGAGTTCCTCCAGTGCCTCATCGATGTTTTCCACACGAAATGCAATATGCTGCACCCCCTCTCCCCGGCTGTCGATATACCTGGCAACGGGACCATCAGGCTGGGTAGATTCGAGCAGCTCCAGTTCGCTGTCCGTGATGGGTAAAAAGGCGACATTGACTTTCTGGTCAGGAACCGTTTCTACATCCTCAATGTGCATCCCGAGAACATCCGTGTAAAATTTCCCCGCCTCTTCAATGCTCTTTACGGCGATCCCTATGTGATCAATGTGCTTTAACTTCATGGCCTCTCCTATGGTACCCAAATTCTTGCCTTCATCAGGCAGGGGTATTATAATGAATGAGTAAGGGTTCAGACAATCCGGGTTTCAACCATCTTCAGAAGATAAGAATGAGAATGTATTTTTTTAACACAATCCAAGAGTAACTGCCAGGGGTATTGTTCATGAAGAAGGAACCATTTGATATCATGGCACCGGTGGCGCCCCCCACAAACCGGCAGAAAGCCGACTTTGACGAATTTGAGGCCATAGAGCTCTATTGTCCCAAATGCGGAAAGGCCACCCCGGTGAGGAAGTCGCTCCTCCTGGTTCTGCCGGAGGGCGATAAATACGAATACCGGTGCCAGTTCTGCGGCACGACCGTGGGGGACAAAATGGACCGCAGAGGCGGGGTTTTCGCCCCTCCCGGAAGCTAGAAGAGAAGTCTGGTATGTGTTGACTCGAACGTTGTCTTCAGTCTTCAGCCCCTGTCAGCCCTCCTGAGGCGGGTAAACCTCAGGCTGATTCAACCTACATACCTGAATAACCTTCTTTTACGTTGACTATACAATAACCCCATGCTAACTATTTTCCATCCAGAAATGGCCCTTTTTCGCAATCTCAGCGTCAATCTGCGGGGTTAGTTGTGCGGCGTACCACATGTACGCCTCCGCCCAACCCCTTGATTTTCTTGATCTTACGAAAAATGTCTCATTTCTGAACGGAAAACTCTCTCGTGCCAGGATTTTATTTCTGGATGGGCACTAACTATTTTCCATCCAGAAATGGTCCTTTTCTGAAAGGATGCATATGAAATACCGAATCACGCTTCTCATTCCTGCCCTTTTTATTCTTTTGTCCGTCCTGTTCCTGCAGGTGCCGGGCAGTGCGGCCAAGGCTCCCAAAATCGTGGCGATCCTTCCCTTTACCATGAATTCGGATCGGGATCTCACCTTTCTCCAGGAAGGGATTATGGATATGCTCATCTCCCGATTGGCATGGAAAGGGGAGGTGGAGCTGTTGGAAAAGGGGGTGGTGAAAAAGACGGTCGCGCAATACGAGGGCCCCATTGACAAGACAAAGGCCATTGAAATCGGGAAGGCCCTTGGTGTGGGCTACGTCATTTTGGGAAGCCTCACTGTTTTCGGTGAAAGCGTCAGCATCGATGCCAAGATCCTTGATCTGGGCAAGGGGGAGGTGTTGATCACCGCCTTTAACCAGTCCAAGGGAATGGATGAGGTGATCCCCACAGTCAACAGGTTCGCAGAGGATATCAATGAGAAGATCATGGGGCGGGTAGTCCGCGGACCGGCCCCGACTGCCGTGGCACCCGAGGCCGATGCCGAGCCGTCTGGCCTGAGACGGCCCGGGGACAGTTATGTCGGCGCAAAGGTCGGGTACGTCAGGCGGTTTCGTTCCGAAATCAGGGGCATTGATATCGGGGATGTCACCGGCGACGGCAAAAATGAACTGGTCTTTGTGGACAAGCAAAAAGTCCATTTATTCCAGTGGAAGAAGAACACCCTTGTGCAGCTCGGCACATATAAGGGGGACTACCAGTCCGAGTTTGTCTATGTCAGCCTCCTGGACGTGGACAAGAACGGCAGGGCGGAGATATTTGTGAGCAGCCTGGGGAACGCGGATGTTTCGTCACTGGTCCTGGAGTGGCAGGGCAATACATTCAAAAGGATTGCCCGCAAACAGCCCTGGTTCTTCCGCGTCATCGATATCCCCGGTAAGAAGCCCCAACTGATCGGGCAGGGACGCAGCCTCGGGGGGTTCTACCGAGGGCCTGTCTACAAGCTGGAAAAAAAGGGGAACAATTACGAATCTACCACAAAACTGGTCCTTCCCGGTAAGGGGACCAATGTCTACAGTTTTGCCTTTGCTAACATGGGAAAAGGCTCGGGCATTACCAACACGGTCGTCCTCAACCGGGACGATCTCCTGGAGATGTATGATACGAGCAGGGAATTGCTCTGGCGGAGTGAGGACTATTACGGTGGTACGGTGACTTTCATGAAAACGGGTGATACCTCCCAGGTGTGGCGCTATTTTCCCTCCCCTATCTATATCACGGATGTGGATGAAGACGGGGAACCGGAGGTCATGATCTGCAAAAACCGTGGGAGAGCCGGCAGGGTTATGAAGAGGTTCCGGTGGTTCAGCAGCGGCAAGGTGGAATTCCTGACCTGGGACCAGGCAAGCATGTCAACAAGGTGGGAATCCAAAAAATTTGC
>JAFDIX010000107.1 GCA_019307805.1 Deltaproteobacteria bacterium
GGTCCAAATAGCGGACTGGTTGACTCGACAAATATAACAGTTCCTCCCAATATGGGCAAATGATTGTGTATGGTCGATATGGGTGCAAAGGCTAACTTACTACCTGAATCTGGCCATTTTCAATGTTTCTTTTGGTAACCGAATGAAAATCTGGGATTCAAAAAATAACGACTACCATAAGTCTTCTATTCGATATTCAAATAAATTGCCCGATCAAATCATAGCGTGCTTTTGATCCCTATCAGGTCAAGTCTCGGTAACTACAAATTTACTAAACCACCGTTCCTCCGTTCTATCCTCCGTCCTCTGTCCTCCTTGGCGCGCCGAAGCTCTAGCGAAGGCGGCCGGTCCCCCTTGGCGCGCCGAAGCTTTAGCGAAGGCGGCCGTCCCACCGTTCCTCCGTCCCACCGTTCCTCCGTTCCCCCGTCCCACCGTTCCTCTGCCTTCCGCCTTCCGCCTTCCCCCTTCCGCCTTCTGTCAATGTAACGTTGCTCCCCCATCCACCACAAGGGTCTGCCCTGTGATGAAATCGCTGTCATCGGATGAAAGGAAGACAATGGTCCCCGTGAGATCTTCCGGCACTTCGTGACGTTTGAAACAGCGACTTCCTACCACCGCATTGACAAAGGCCTCATCGTGGATGGAATCATCGGCCATTACCTCGGTCACCGTATAACCGGGGGCGATGGCATTGATACAGACATTGTCATCCCCCATCTCCCGGGCCAGTGCCCTTGTCATCCCGATAACGCCCCCCTTGGATGTCACATAGTGCAGAAACAGGGGCAGCCCCTTGAAAAACACACCCGAAGCGACATTCACTATTTTTCCCTTTCCCTGCTTTTTCATCTGGGGATACACAGCCTTCACACAGAGAAAGACCCCCTTGACATTGACCCGCATCACATCGTCCCATTCCTTTGCCGTAATTTCATAAAAAGGCTTTGTATCAAGGGCTGCAAAGATGGCCGCATTGTTGATCAGGATATCGATGCTGCCAAAGTGCGCCACGACCTTTTCAGCCATCTCCCGGGTGCTTTTCTCATCAGACACATCCACCTTGAGTGCCAGGGCCTTCCCCCCTTTGGATATGATCTCCCGGGCCACTTCCTCACCATCCAGGATATCCGCGATGACGACCTTTGCCCCTTCCTCGGCAAGCCGCAGGGCATAAATCCTGCCGATTCCCTGGGCCGCTCCCGTTACAATGGCAACCTTGTCTTGCAATTTCATATCTCCCTCCTGACCCTTACGTGTTCTTGTGATAATGGCTGATCCCATATTAATAATCTTGCCACCTTCTCTTTTTAGTCGCTTTCTCCGTAATAGGCCTCTTCGCCGCCCAGAACATAAAAATCCCCAACCCACTTGGAGAACCACTGGGGACGAAACTCCTCAGCATAGGCTTTCGATTCCTCACTTTCCTTCTTCCAATCCTCGAGACTGGTTACATCCATGATACCGATAAATCTATAAGGAGATTTCGTTTCTTCAGGCGGGATACCCTTTTGGCCATCTCCCTTCACACCACCTAGCATTCTTAGGAGCGTGAAGCTCTTACCCGAGTTCAGGCCTAACAATAGAGGACCTTTATACTCTTCGCACCATTTAATGTAGTCCTCCTCCTTAACATCGTCCCTCAGGTTATAAAGAATCATTTGCTTGGCCATGATCGTGCCCTCCTTTTTTCCTGTTGTTAATGATATGGGATTAGTCCCGTCCTGCTTCGATAATCTTTTCAGCCAATCCCTTTGGGTTAGTACGAATAACCAGATGACTGCCCGGCATCTGGACCAGTCTATAAAGGCCAAGACGATTTGACATTCTCGGGTGCCAACCCCATTCACCTTGGGGCAGTGCCATATCTTCAGTGCAGTTGATATAGCTTTTTGGAATCTCTAATGAATAGAATTTCTTCAGGTCCAGCTTATCTATGATTGGCTGAAATGGCTCCGGAGAAAGAAGGTCATAAGTCGTTTTTGCAAGTTCCAAGTCAGCGTCGTTGATAAACATTTCACGCTATTCCTAATAAACTTGCAGCATTGTCACCCATGATCTTTCGCCTGAATTCTTCGCTGACTGGCAGGCTTTTCACCGCCTCCAAGGCCTCCTGCGGGGTTTGCCCGGCAGGGTAGTCACTTCCCATAAAAATCTTATCCGGAACTGTCTCTTTCTCCACTTTAGCCACTTCTTCACCGAAATGCATAGGGAATGGTACGACAGGCCACGATATCCACTCCCAATCCGAGAATATCCTTGATGATGGACTCGCCAATGCCCACCTTCCCTTTGACACGATGTCTGGATATCTCACCCATGCAGGCCATGAGCTGGTCCTTGGGGACCTCCCTGTTCGATCTCACCGGCAGCAGGGGGATCTCCGGAAAACCGGTGTTTATCGTGGTGGTAAGCACGCGGCCGGGGAAGGTCACCTCCTTCTGCGCATATTTGGGGCCCTTCTTGCATTGATTTCCCTGAAGGGACGTGACCTCCGTGCCTTCCAGTTCTACATCCATCCGGCACCCAAGAGGACAGACAATACATATAATCTCTCTAGTCATGCGCCTTCTCCTTTTTTCTTTGGATACAGGAGACCTCCACCTGCCCGTCTTGCCAATAAGGCTCCAAATCTTCCTGCTGAAGCGTGATCTTGATCACTTCTGTTGGGCTCAGGACCCGGAACTTCTTCCGTTTCTTGCCGATCTTCAATTCTGCATTCTGAATCGGCTCCTGAACGCGTAATGCAAATTCCACTGGGTCATTTCCGACAATCTTGTGGGGTGTGACCGTCCTGATATTATCTTCAGGGACCACTTGAATTTCAGCAGGTTTCTTCATCAACTCTCCAGCCACGAATCTCGCAGCGTTTGTGCCCGTCTTCTCTCCATCCAGAGTGACATTGTCTACCAGATCCCACACCTGAACCACATTTCCGGCTGCAAAAATGCCATCCACACTGGTCTGCAGATATTCATCCACAAAAGGTCCGCCGATGCGCTCATCCAGGGCGATACCCGCCTCCATGGACAGCTCGTTCTCCGGTATCAAACCGACCGAAAGAAGCAGGCAGTCGCAAGAGATATCCCTTTCCGTATCTCCCATGATATTTCCATCTTTATCCATTTGCGCGATTTTCACACCTTCCAGGCGATCATTGCCGTAGATCTCCGTGATCGTATGCTCCAGGAGCAGGGGAATGTCAAAATCGTTCAGGCACTGCACCTCATTCCGTATCAGTCCTCCTACATGGGGCATCATTTCCACCACGGCCTTGACCCTGGCACCCTCCAGGTGCAGTCTTCGGGCCATGATCATACCGATATCCCCGGAGCCCAAAATAACGAACTCCTCGCCGGGCATGTACCCATCCACATTCACCAGTTTCTGTGCCAGACCGGCCGTAAATATGCCTGAAGGCCGGCTGCCCGGAATGCCGATGGAGAATCGTGTTTTCTCCCGGCACCCCATGGCCAGGATTACGGACTTGGGTTGCACCTTGAATTCACCCCATTCCGGATTGATGGCCTCAATGGTCCTGTCAGGATTGAGGTGGGTCACCATGGTGTTCAAACAAAGTTGTATGTCCATTCCACTCAGATCAGAGATGAATCGCTCCGCATATTCAGGCCCGGTCAGATCTTCTTTGAAATAATGGAGACCAAACCCGTTGTGAATACACTGATGGAGCAAGCCCCCCGGATACTCTGCCCGCTCAAGAACCATGATGCTGTCCATGCCTGCCTTACTGGCGCTGATGGCCCCGGCCATACCGGCCGGGCCGGCCCCTATAATTGCCAGATCCACTTCCTTTGTGATCATCTTGCACCCTCCCCCGGCCTTTCTTCCCAGAAAGATTTGGTTTTCCCTTTTAGAATGTAGGAACCCCCGCCCCTCTTGGTGATCTCTATGGGGGAAACCTGGAGTTCCTCTGCCATGATTTGTATGACCCGCGATGTGCAAAACCCTCCCTGGCAACGGCCCATACCCGCCAGGGTACGAAACTTGACCTCATCCACTGTCTTTGCGCCTGCACGCACCGCCGCCCGAACCTCCTGTTCCGATACATGCATGCAGCGGCAGACCATATGTCCATACCCTGCCTCGGCCTCTATCCGGTCTTTCTTCTCATCGCTGGGCAAATCAATGAACCGGGGCTCTCTGGTGAGGTAGGGGTTGAAATCACTTCGGGCGGTAAGCTCAAGGCCCTGATGTTCCAGCATATTCACGATCTCCCGGGCCATGGCAGGCGCCGGTCCCAGCCCGGGTGCGCCCACCACGGCATTGATGAAACCTCTCTTGGGAGACTCCAAAAGATGGTCTGAAGGTTTCTTCGTGTTGTACATCAGGTATCCGGAAAAGCTGGATATCAGGTGCTTTCGGGAAATGTCAGGGAACATCTCTATGGGCCAGGTTATCAGCTCGTCCAGCTTTTCTTTGGTCGTGCTCTTGTCCCCTTTATGCGTCATGGGCTCAAATGAATGGGCCACTACGATGCTGTTGTGTGTGGTCGGAATCAATAACCTTCCCCTTTGTGGATGGGGGACCAGACACATCACATGATGAACAAAATCTCTGTTTTCCAGTATGAGTAACTGGGCCTTCCAACCCGTGACTTCAAAATCAGCCGCATCCACCATTCCGGCGATTTCGTCTGCGTAGAGGCCTGCCGCATTCACCACATACTCTGCCTTTACTCTCCCCCTATTCGTCTTAATGACATAGTGGGACTTCTTATCCTCAATACCCTCAACAATGGTCTCCTTAAAAATATGGACCCCGTTTTGCTGGGCATGATCCGCCATGGCAAAGGTCCAGTCCGTAGGAAGAATGACAGCCTCGTTGGGATCATAAAGACCCCCGATGTACTTTTCGTTCACCAGGGGTTCCCGCTCTTCCAGTGCCTTCCGGTCCAGCACCTCAATCCCTTGAATGCCCTGGAAGTCAGCCATTTCCTTGATAAGGTTCACCATGTCAAGGTCTTCCTGATTCTCTGCGAGCATGAGTCGGCCCGGCCTGTGAATTTCCAGGCCAAGCACCGGGGCCAGATTGAAGTAATCCTCGCGTCCCAGGTTCCCCAGTTTTTCTTTGAGGTTGCCGGGCTGTTTCAGGTACTCCATAAAATCCATGTTGCCATGAAACTTGACGATACGGGATGCGAGATAGGCAATACCGCCGTGGACAAGTCCCTGGCACACCTTTGTGACACCGAATCCGCAGGCGGATTCCTTTTCCAGCACGCACACATCCACCTTGTATTTGGAGAGTTCCCGCGCGAGGGTCGCGCCCGTAATACCTCCCCCGATAATGGCCACCTGGGTTTCCGTCATCTGTTTGCTCATGATGATTCTCCTTTAGGTTTCAACCTCGGCCGTGTCCTGGGCTGCCAAAGATTGAAGTCTGTTTTTCAATTCCAGAAAATCTCTTTCAAGCGATTCAATGGCCTTTTCCACATTCTTTTCCTTGATTCCATGGAAGATGGCTTCATGATTTTGGACGGCCTTCTTACATGTTTCCGGGTCCGGAGGCAGTCGACTGGTAAAGGCCCGCATAATGGCCAATACGGATTCCACCACGATGACAAACACAGGGTTCTTTGAGGCCTTCGCCAGAAGCTTGTGGAATTCAATATTCTCGTCAAGGCACATCATGTTTTGATCTGCTTTTTTCTTGGCTCTATTAAGGTTATCTTCCAGAGCCTTTATGTCCTGGGAATCTGCATTCTCCATGGCATGCTCCAGGATGGCCCTTTCTATAGTGATCCGAGCTGTTGTGATCTGTTCCAGGGATATCTTCTCCATTTGAAATGCATCGGAGAAGAGGTTGCTGATCTGATTCAGAATCGTATCCTGAACGATTGGGCCTCCCCCATATCCCTTCCGTACGGTAATGAATCCGGAAAGCTCGAGTATGCGAAGGGCCTCGCGGACCGTTTGACGTCCCACGTTAAATTGTGAAGCCAGTTCCGTTTCAGAAGGGAGTTTGTCACCTGGCTTGAGAGCCCCTTTAAAGATCAGGGTTTTGATTTTGGAAGAGACCTCTTCAAAGGCCCTCTTGCTTTGGACCGGTGTAAATATAGCCTTGTCGACTCCCATAGAGACTCCCAAGTGAAGTATTATTGTCAGACTTTATGAGATTAACTATATTTTTTAGGCCCCCTTGTCAAGGATTTTTTTTGATAAACAAAAAACTTGACATTAGTTTGATATCAAACTATTTTACAAGGATTATGAAAACAGAAGGTATCATCGCTCTCATATCGTCCATCAGGGACAAGGCTCATCGGTTTATCATCCAGCAACTCAAGGAGCGGGGTATTACGGATATTGCCCCGGCCCATGGGGGCATATTTGTGCACCTCTTCAGGAATACGGAAATGACCATGGGAGAAATGGCCCAGAGCATTGATAGGGATAAATCGACTGTGACCGCCCTTGTGGACAAACTGGTTGCCTTGGGTTATGTCAAGAAGGAAAGGGACATTGCAGATAATCGTGTCACGAAAATCAGGCTCACCCAAAAAGGAAGGTCTCTTGAAGCCAACTTCACGCTTATCTCCAACGAGTTGCTGGAACAGGCCTATCATGGCTTTTTAGAAGAAGAAAAACGGAAAATCATCGATTTGCTTGGACGCATGAACAAAAACTTCTAGTTTTTTTTGTCCATTTAGTTTGATACCAAACTATATTCCGAGAGAAAGGAGGTGAAAGCTATGTTGAAGGTCAAAGAAGTGGAGAAAAAGGTTTCCTATGCTGCAAGCTGTCATGCACCGGCCTGCCACGCACCGTCGTGTCACGCACCATCGTGCCATGCGCCAACGTGCCACGCACCGGCCTGCCATGCTCCCGCATGCCACGCACCGGCCTAGGAATTTGCTGAATCCTTTAACAAGAGAAAGGGGGATCACGAGGATCCCCCTTTCTTAAGAGAGGCTTTGAAAGTTGGAATATATTTGTTTTCTTAATGGGCCGGGCCGTACATTTCCTTTTCCAGCCATACCCTGACTTCCGAATTGGGTGCGTACACACCTTTGTTGTGACCCACCCATTCCATGAAGCGTTCTTTCATATCCTCGGGCATCTCCAAGGCTGCAAGCTCAACGGCCTCATCAGAATTGCGGCGGATAAGGTAGACCGTGGGGGGATCATCCCAGGTGTTGACTACGAAATAATAAGAGACATCATCTTTGCCCCGCACAAAATTTTTCCCGTGTGTCCAGTTGTTTCCCCACTCCAGATACCTGGTGACCGCCTCCTCAGGCGTCATCTCCCAGTCAATCAGGTTGGCCATCTTGATATTGTTTTGGATGTCCTCTAGTCCCATCATGGCTTTTCCCCTTTCCCGGAAAAAATAGGATAAAAGTCAGGTGTTTGTTAAATTTACGAGAAATTAAACATCATTTTGGGGAAAACAAGGGCTGTAGAAAATGATGCACAAGACGATCAAGTTCGCCTGTTGGCCTGCCACAAATTTATTTATCCTGATTGCTGCCCCTGTAAATATGAACCTCTGCCTTTTCAAGGGTTACCAGGCCTTCCGTGACCACAGATTCAATACGAGAAAGAAACTCTTTTATTTTTTCAGGTGTATCGACTATTTCCACGACAATTGGCAAATCGAGAGATAGCCTTAATATTTTTGAAGTATGAATGCGG
The DNA here is from genome assembly GCA_019307805.1 of Deltaproteobacteria bacterium. GTDB lineage: Bacteria > Desulfobacterota > DSM-4660 > Desulfatiglandales > HGW-15 > JAFDIX01. The sequence goes on from JAFDIX010000107.1 coordinate 7,653, forward strand.
CTATTGGCGCCAAATCCCATTAAACCACGAAGGACCGTAGCACCTGCCAAACCATGCTCCTTTGCTTTGATTACAATCCATTCATATAATGGTTTGCCTTCGTATTTTTCGCTTTCTCCAATAAATATTCGGAGAAGTTGGCCTTCTGGCGGAAGGTTCATTTACTTCACCTCCATATTGTAATAATCGTGAATCGGCCGAGCAATACCGCGGATAGCCCAACGATTAAATGAGTCCCGATGTTTAGCAAAGCCAGGAATAACTCCCGGTCCTGCAACAGGTTTATCGTCTCACTGCTGAATGTTGAATAAGTAGTAAAAGAACCTAAAAGCCCAACCATCAGTAATAATCGCATTTCTGCTGATACGCCTGCCTGGGACTCAACAAGATGGGAAAGGACACCGATCAGAAAACACCCTATAATATTAACTGCAAAGGTGCCGTATGGAAAAGATATGCTTTGCGACAAATTCTG
>JAFDIX010000638.1 GCA_019307805.1 Deltaproteobacteria bacterium
GGAGTAATGGAGTAATGGAGTAATGAAAAATCTTCTTTCCTATCTATTTTTAATTACTTTTTTTCTTTTTTTGTGTTTTTAAGTTTTCGTGGTTTCGTGATTAAAACTTTAGCTCACTTTTGTCACTTCGGAATACTTTCATGCACCCCATCCTCCGAAATCTCATCGACATCATCTACCCCCCGAGATGTCATGTGTGTCAGGAATTTCTTCGGAAAAATCCGGCACTGGAGGAACTGGCCCTCTGCAAACCATGCTTTAAGGGCCTGTCCCGCCTCACTCCCCCATTCTGCCCTGTTTGCGGAAGGCCCTTCCGGGGAGGGGTCCCGGAGAACCACCACTGCGAAGATTGTCTGAGAAAAAGGCCTTTTTATGACAGGGCAGGAGCCCCCTACCTCTATGAGGGGACCATCATGGAGGCCATTCACCGTTTCAAGTACGCCGAAAAGACCTATCTCGGCAATACACTGGGATATCTTCTCTCCCTGTTTGTTGAGGGTTGGCTCCGGGAAACCGGAAGCCCGGTGATGATGCCCGTGCCCCTTCACCCCCGGAAACTGAGGGAAAGGGGGTTCAATCAGAGCCTGCTCCTGGCAAGACACGTGGCTTCCCGAATGGGCTTCGAACTGGACTTTCTGGCCCTGAGGAGGATAAAATATACTCTACCCCAGACCGGCCTCAAGCGCGCGGAACGAAGAAAGAATGTCCGAAGGGCCTTTGAATGCACCGATCAAAAAGCCCTGAAAGGGCGGACCGTCCTGTTGGTAGACGATGTAGCCACCACGGGCAGCACGCTCAATGAGTGCGCCGGAGTGCTCAAACGCGCGGGAGCGGAAAAAGTCATCTGCCTCGTGCTGGCCAGAACAATGACTCCATGACCGGTGCAAAGGACGGGCAACAATCCCCAGGAAACGGATACCTTCAATGACTGACTACCGGGAAAAAATAATGACCCTTGGTCAATTGCAAAGGGAATGCCAGAGCCTGAAAGCCGAGGGCAAGAGGATCGTTTTTACGAACGGCTGTTTTGATATCCTGCACCCGGGTCATACCCGCTACCTATACTCTGCCAAGGCCCTTGGTGACTATCTCATAGTGGCGGTCAACAGCGATCGCTCGGTAAAGGCCGTCAAAGGGAAGGGCCGGCCTGTGACACCGGAACAGGAACGGGCGGAACTCCTGGCCGCATTGGGATGCGTGGATGGTGTGGTCATATTTGACGAGGAGGACCCCCTGCAGGTCATCCAGCACCTGGTGCCCCACATACTGGTCAAAGGGGGGGATTGGGCCGAAGATGAGATCATCGGCGCCGAGGTGGTGAAAGATGCGGGCGGCGAGGTCAAAAGAATCCCTTTTGAATCAGGCTATTCCACCACGGAAATCATAGACAGGATAATAAACCCCGTCAACGATTAAGGATAAATGTATTAAGAATTGAAAAGTGAGGAATCACAGAGAAGGACGGCTGGCTCTAATGTCGGGAGTGGCCTGTTCGTACGCATGGGCCACCCGCAGAATGGTCGCCTCACACCAGGGGCCGCCCACGATCTGAAGGGACAGGGGCATTCCTTCCCGGCTAAAGCCCATGGGGGTGACCAGGGCCGGAAAACCCGTAATGTTATGCACCGTAAGGAAAGGCCTGTGGGGAAAGTCATAGGGGACTTCCCGGCCGTTTATCCGGGTCATCAGGGTATCTATGGGCGGGGCAACACAGGGTAGCGCAGGCGTAATAAGGGCATCTGCCCCCCTAAAGAATTTCTCCGCTTCACGACGCAGGGGCACCAAATCCCGCAGCCCCCGCACGTACTCGTCCAGGGTGACCTGTAAGGACCAGTCAAGGCGCTCCTTCACATCCTCTCCGTACCCATCGGGGTTCTCTTCGAAAAAAGGGCGATGGAATTCGGCAAACTCCGGACCCGCAATGACGCGCCACAGATCCATGAGGGACTGGTAATGTGGAAAGGGGACCTCCTCCACCGTTGCCCCCAGATCCCGGAACACCTCGACTGCGCCATCCATGGCGGTCTGAACCTGCGCATCCACTTCGGTGTTTCCATAAAAGTCGGGACACAGGAGGATTTTGAAGCCCTTCACCCCCTTGTCAATTTCTGCATTGTATTCCGGAACGGGCCTGTCCCGGCTCATGGAATCCAGTGGGTCAAAGCCTGCCAGGGCCTGGAGCATGAGTCCCGCATCATAGGCAGTGGCCGTCATGGGCCCGGGGTGGTCGAAGCTGGGCACATTGGGACAGATGCCCCTCAGGCCTACCAGCCCCAGCGTGGGCTTGAGGCCCACAATCCCGCAGAGCCCTGCCGGCCCCCTGATGGATCCGCCCGTGTCAGTGCCGATAGCGGCCCTGCACATTCCTGCTGCCACAGCCGCTGCAGAGCCTCCGCTTGAGCCGCCCACGATGCATTCCCGGTTCCATGGATTCCGGGTTGTTCCATAGTGCGGATTGATTGTCGTGGCAGCGGCCGCAAATTCGTGGGTGTGGGTCTTGCCGAGCAGGATACCACCCGCAGACTTGAGCCGTCGAATAATCTCCGCGTCCTCCGCCGGCACATTGTCCCTGTGGAAGCTGGAACCGTTTGTTGTCAGGATCCCGGCGGTATTGACAATATCCTTTACCCCGAAAGGGATACCGTGCATGGGGCCGCGCCATCGACCCGCATTCACTTCTTTTTCCGCCACTTTCGCCGCATCCATGGCCTGGTCGGCAGTGACGGTGATGAAGGCGAAGAGTTCGGGGTTCAGGGACTCGATGCGGCGCAGGTGGGCCTCGGTCACCTCGACTGGAGACACCTCTCCCTTCTCGAT
>JAFDIX010000639.1 GCA_019307805.1 Deltaproteobacteria bacterium
GAGAATCGGCCTTGTGAACCGGGTCGTCTCCAGGGAGGATCTTGATGCGGAGACCAGGGCCTTTGCACTCAGGCTGGCCGCTTCACCAACGGCTGCCATCGGGCTTGCCAAGAAAGCTATACATGAGGGCATGACAAAAGACATTCGATCAGGTCTTGAAATAGAGGCCCATTGTCAAACATTTGCCATGCAGACATCGGATGCCAGGGAGGGACTTGCGGCTGTTCAGGACAAGAGGACGCCACATTTCACAGGAGAATAAGTCATTTGGATGATCGAAGATGAGTAAAAAGGTGCCTAGCCCTATTTCGTGACAATTTCTTATTTTATAAAGTTATGAGAATTTGCTCAAACGCCCTGAGGAACTCCTCTTTCCCCGAGGCCTGGTCGAATTCCTTTAGCCAGTTTTTTATATGCGGCACATCTATCCCCGGATTCTTCAGCAGTACCGTTCGCACATCTTCCATATCCCTCGGCCTGCCGGCAAATATTTTGTGAATGACCAGATCTTCAGGAGAAGCGAAATGGACCTCCTGATCCAATATGACAACTTTTTTGACCCTGCTTATGGCTTCTGTTTCATAGGGAGTAAAGGAAAAAATAAAATCAACCCGTATCCCGGTTTTCTCTTCCAATGTGGGCAGGACCATGGTTTCCTTGACAAATGATCGCATCTCCTCTGGCAGGGGTTTGAGAGCGAGGTCTCCGACAACAGCGAGAAGGTCATCAAGACGATCCGTGTCTGCGCCCAAAGTAATATCGATGTCTCTTGTAAGGCGAGGCTCTCCGTACAACAAAACGGCCTGCCCTCCGATAATCATATAGGGGAGGCCGTGTTTTTCGAGGCTTTTGCCTAGTCCGGACAGGAGTTTTTCGAACATGAATGCAACACCTTGGCTATTTTTATATCAATCTCTATGCCTTCCATTGGATCCTTTGGGGGCAGTACACCCAGGAGGCAACCCTCGCGCCACATGCCCGTGAAGAGGGCCAGGGCCTGATCAAAAGACAGTCCTCCTTTTCCACATATAAAATCATTTTCAAATGTCTGCAGTATGTCCATGTTCTTTATCATCAGCCGCCCCGCCTGTTTTCTCCTATTTTAACTGATCGGGCCTGCGATTAAAAGAAATTTGGAGAGATTATTTCATTGGCCGAATTTTTGTTTTAAAGCTTGTAGGTTTCCCGGAGGTCTTCTGAAAGGGCTTTGACCACGCTGAAGGCCTTTTCCACGGTCTTGTCCCCGTCAGGGTTGACCAGGCAGCAGGTGGCCGGTGAGAGCAGGCTTCGGGAAAGGAGAAAGTCCCGGTCGATTCCCTTTTTGTCCAGGGCCGACCATATCTCTTCGAGCCGCGCTGTCAGTGAAGGGATGTCCTCCTTTTCAAAGGGTTCGAAATTGGTGGGGACCATGCCCCACACCAGCACACCCCCCCGATCCAGGTATTTTCCAATAGACCCGGCATAGGAAGCAAAAATCTCCCCGTTGGTGTACACATCCAGGGAGAGCACATCCAGATCCATGCCCAGAAGGAAGTCCCAGTCCGGATTCCCGCACAGATGCACCCCCCGGGGCTTGTCAATCATGGAAAAGAAGGCATCCATGTCCGCCCGTGCGGCCTGATCGCCGTAACCGGACATGGCGCTCCACAGAAATTGCAGGCCCGGCTCATCAATAAACATGAAGGCATTGGGATTGCGCTCCTTGAGCCTTTTGAGTTGGATATTGACCCGCTTGGCCATGAACTCATACATGAAGGGCCGGACCGTATCATTAAAGAGGATGGGCCGTTCGTTTTCATCCTGCACATTGAAACCGAAGCTGATGGGTCCTTCCAGCTGTCCCCGTATGGCCGGTCTGTCCGAGAAGTCCATGTCCATGAAACGGGAATAGACCACGGAATAGGTATCACTGATGTCAAAATATTCGGGTGTCTCAAAATGGGCCAGGGTCTCTTCAAACTCCTCGAAAAACTTGTCCGTGGAAAACTTCAGTGTCCGCGCCTCCATGTCCAGCAGGATGCCGGGGAAGTGTTCGGAGGCCTGCACATACATATCTTCATAGTAGTTGTAATTGGGGAGCTGGGGCCAAAAGGGAATATCCATGGTGAGGGCCGCTTCCAGGGCCCGGTCCACGTCCCTGTGGGGCATGACCGCCATGGCGGTGGTAAGTAAGTTTCCTGGAATGGTCATGGTCAGTCTCTTTTTGAACCTATTGCCCTAAGGCAATATCTTGAACTTAGTTCGCTTCGCTCACAACCTGTCGAGAGCCTCCAGGTCGTGCGATTGGAATAATGGAATACAGGAATGATGGAATATTGGGTTTGTCTGCTGGATCAACTGCATTACAAGGTTGAAAATGCGTTACTCAAAGTGTGAAAGCGGTGGGCATGTTGAACTGATCCCTCATTCCTGCAAGAGTCGTTTCTGCCCCACTTGTGGAAAACATGCCACAGATGTTTGGGCTAACCAGGTCCTCAATGGCCTTTTAGATGTGGCTTATCATCACTTGATCCAAATACAGAGGTTGTCCGTTTTTAACCCATTATTCCATTTTTCCAACATTCCATCATTCCATGTGGCGGCATAAAAATGGTGCCGTTAAAAACTATATGATTTCAATCAATTACAGAATTTCCGAGACGTTAATCAAGTCCTATGAGTTCCCTGCACTTTTCAGGGGTCAGCTCCCGAAGGGAATCCACAATAAGGTCTGCGTCACCAAGCTGTTCTCGTGATAAGGTCCCTGTCACTGCGATGACACCACAGCCTGCAGCCTTGGCCGCCGTTACCCCGGCCGGGGCATCCTCTATGTGCCGGCAGGTTGTCCAAAAGCACCTGAACGTTTTCCCGTGGAGCAGACGAGCCGATAGCAATGACCGCCCCTGAACGGTAAAGCGCCGTGATGAGTTCTGACGCCCCGTCCCTTTCCGGAAAGTCGGCCGCTATGATCTCCCGAACGGCGACTGCCTTCTCCTCGTGGATCAAAGAAATCTCCTGCCGGCTCAGCGATGGATACAGTCTGGGCATGACATCCACAC